>CAZSSV010000350.1:241-2337 GCA_964609425.1 uncultured Isosphaeraceae bacterium
ATCTTGGTAGCGGGCGGCCGCCCTGAATCGAATCCAGGAGGGCCATGGCTGCATCGATCTCTCCGAGCCGCTCAAGGCACAGCATCCGTCGCCAGGCAATGCGGTCCTGAAACGGCCCGCTTGGGTCAAGTCCTTCGAGCTGTTCCAAGGCATCCTCAATGCGGCCGGCGTCAAACAGAAACTGGGCGAGGATGACCCGGAACTCGGCGTTCTTTGGATTGAGCGTGATCGCCCGAGTCATCCACTCGATGGCTTCGGGGTGGTTGCCACGTTGATTGCATACCTGGGCCATGATGCGGGCCCCAGCAGGATGCTCTGGATACCCCTGATTGAGCTCGCGCCCAATCGCAATCGCTTCGCGGATTTCGCGGCGCTTGATGTGCTCAAATGCCTCTCGAGCCCGGACCCCGATCGAGTCGGCACTTCCAGCAGGAGGACTGAGCTTCCACTCCTGCGAGGGATTGGGGTCGGCGCCTGAAGACATGAAGCAAGTCTACCACCCTCGCGCAGAAAACTCGTACCATCGGACCCATGAACCGGCTGATGATGCTCGTACTTCTGGCGGCCACAGGTTGTGCCGACTCGGCCGCTGAACGGGAACCTCCGATAGCAACCTATACACCACCCCTCGCGCCAGCAGCCGAGACAGTCGTGGCGACGCGGCAGCGCGCCGTACGCGAGGCGCCTCTTGACGCCACAGGCTGGCGCACGCTTGGGGCGACTTATCTCGCTGATCGATTGTTTGCAGATGCAGCGACCTGCCTCGAGCAGGTGGTACGTCTTGATCCTGGTGACGGCGCTTCCTGGATGCTGCTCGGGCTGGCCAGAGAAGAGGCCGCATTGGAGGGTGTGACCGATGCGTATGCCGCGGGGATTTCGGCAAGTCGCCCATGCCCGGCGGCGCTCTGGCGTGGGGCGCTGGCGCATCTGGAGGCGGGGCAGGCGGACCAGGCTGTGAGCCTGCTCATGCCCCATGCCGGCGGTGCCAGTGGGGGGGCGATGCCATGGCTGGTTCTGGGGCGAGCCTTGCTGGAGACCGAACGCCCCAAGGATGCCGCAGGCGTGCTGGCCAAGGCCGTGTCGGCCAGCCCGGAGGATCGCTACGCGCGGCTGCTTCTGGGCAAGGCCATGCAGCGAGCTGGTGTCACCGGAGCGGAAGCAAACCTCACGCTCGGCGCTGGGGCGGTGCCTGCCTGGCGAGATCAATGGACGACGGCAGCGATGACCTACGGTGTGAGCGCTGATGCTCGGGCGGAGGTGGCAGAGGCCATGATCAAGCAGGGAAGGCCCGCCCGCGCAGCCGAGGTGCTGGCACAGCTTGTGGACGAAGACCCTGATCGCATTGAGTACCGCGTTCAGTTGGCAAAGGCCCAGCGAAGTCTGGGGCAGGTTGATGAGGCACTTGCGGCGATGCAAGGCGTCCTGCGAGGACAACCGGACGAACACCCCGCCCTCACGCAGGCGGCTGGCGCGGCCTTTGCCCGCTGGCAGCAGTCCGGGGCGAAGCGTGACCTTGATCTCGCCCTGCAGTACCTTGATCGAGCCGTCGAGCGGACGGCATCGGCTGGGCACAACTGGCGACTTCGAGCGGAGGTCCGAAGAGCGGCCGGCGATCTCCTAGGGGCAGCAGAGGACTTTGAGCGGGCCTGGACGCTTGATGCGTACAGGCCGGGCGTCGGCATGCAGGGGGCCGATGCGTACATCCAGGCGGGCGACCCGGGTCGGGCCTTGGCCATTCTGGATGCGCTTCGACCCGTGTTTCCAAGGGATGTCAACGTGCTGGTGCTCAGTGGGCGTGCCAGGCTCACGTTGGGGGATCGCGATGCTGCCGCACGCGATGCAGCCGAGGCCGTCGTGTTGGCCCCCGACCATTCTGGCGCCCGTCAACTCGCCAGCGAACTCGGCCTGCCATGATGCTTTCTGCAATCATGGCTGGACACGGCGGTCCCCCGAAGTAGTCTTCGGGGCTTCAGGAGGCCCGTATGTTCCCATCGACACCGCCCCCCAAGCCGGCAGCCGGGGGTTCCGACCCGAAGTCTCGATTCGACCATGCCATTGGGCTCATCAAGCGAGGGCTGCTCGAGTTCGCGCGAGAT
>CAZSSV010000351.1:0-2330 GCA_964609425.1 uncultured Isosphaeraceae bacterium
CATCTGATTGAACGGCCGGGCGGCCAGTGCCTGCGCATTGCCAGCGGGTAGGCCGGCCGCACGAACTTGAGCCCAGAACAAGGTCTTCAGATGAAGACCTCCTGAGTTGTGTTTGCCTGGCGAAGCCAGCTCGAATTCGTCCGGGTCGAGGTCGAGGAACAACAGGGTGCTGCGGAGCACCTCTTGGGGGCGGTCGCGCAGGTCGGAGTAGTCGATGACCTTGATGCTGTCCTGACCGAAGTACTCCGAGAAGGCTAGCGCCTGATACCAGTAGTTCGAAATCATGACCGAAAAAGGCGGAATACCACCGACGATCGGTTGGCCGTAGAGCCCCGCGGCAAGCATGTGTGTGTACTCGGAGCGGATGCGTGCAATGGGATTGCGCACCACGTAGATGAATCGATACTCGCCTGGCATCTTGGCGATCCACCGCACGGGGCTTCGCTCGACCGGCAGCTTGGTGTAGGCGGTCGAGGCCTCCAGGGCCCACACATGCTGATCCGGGTTCCAGTCCCAGAGCTCCTGATACCAGGCATCGCCCCTCTCATATAGGTGGGCGTGACTGAAGAACTCCGGTTCCTTGTTCTTGCTCTCCGCGATGCGCGGGTGGGCACCAAGCGCCTTGAACAGCGCCGTCGTGCCGCACTTCATTCCACCGATGATGAGCGCGTGCCGTCTGATCACTGCCGCCTCACTCCAGCCCTCGTTCGCCGACTTCCGAAGAGGCCGCGTGGTCGGCCTTCATGCGTCCCAACCCCGAGGCCAGTGCCGGCACCCCCCCCCCCTGGGCGTCGGGGCCCTGGCCATGTCCCGGACCCCCGCCACTGCGGTCTGCAGTAGACAGGGCCATCCTGGCCGGGCCACCCCGCGACCCCGGCCCCGAGCCGGCCGTTCCTCGGGGCGAGCCAGACGCAAGCGGCCGACTGTGCAGCCGTCCCCCCCCCCCGCCCGGCGATAGCGGTCTTCTGGTTCCGGAATTGCGTGAGGCTCTGTCCTGCATCGACTCAATCCTGCTACGGCTGACCGCTGGGACGAAGCTTACAGGAGGTCCAGGCCGCCCGGCGCCGTCAGTGTAGACGCCGGCTGAGACTCGCCTGATCTCGCTGATCTCTGCGCAAGACGATCGTTGCGTGGTTCCCGTACTCACTGACGCTGGGCCCCATGTCTCTCCCACTCATCCCGGATCCATGAAAAGTCAGGTTCGCCCGTTCGTGAGACCTCCGGGCAGCCTGGTGGCGATACTGCGTGAACGGAGAAACGCCGGATATCGATGGGTCTTCTCCGGATTGGCCGGCTCGACTCCGCCGCCTATTTGGAAAGCTATTCATTAAGTTCAACGGCGACTATTGCGAGATCTGGCCCGCATGCTTGCTTCCAGGCGACGGAGGAACGCCGACAATGACGCGCCAATCCGGATCGAGTGGGTCTCTCCGGAGACGGACACACCGAAGGCCGGTACGCGGTACGAGCGCCTTGCCTCGATGGTCGCCAAGACGCTCGCCGAGACAGGAGCCGTCGTCCACGACTGGAACCTGACGGGCGATTCGGATGTGCCGCACCAGATCGACGTCGTCGTCGAGTGGGATGGAGCGTCGCGGAGGCTCTTGGTCGAGTGCAAGGACTTTGACCTCTCGGGGAACAAGGTGGGACTCGGCATCATCCGCGACTTTGCCAGCGTCGTGGACGACATCGGCCCCGACGCCGCGTTCGTCGTCACCTGCAACGGCTTCACCAAGGACGCCCGCAAGTTCGCGAAGCACAAGGGCATTGTCCTTGTGGTGATGCGGGGGTTCAAGGAGGAGGACTGGGAGGGCCGTCTACGGCAGATCAACGTCAACATGGACGTGCGAGTTCCCGACCTGCAAGGAGTCCGGCTGAAGTTCGGCACCCAGGAGCGCCTTGATGCCTACAGCCAAGCCGCCGCGGCGAACGGCGTCACGTCGGGCGGTACCAGCCGGAACGACCCAGTCACGGTCGGCGAACAACCGCATGGCCGGCACTTGCTGGACCTGATCTCGAGGGAAGGTGTCCAGGCGACACTTGCCGAGGAGCCCGAAGCTGGGGAGACCGCGGTCGGCGTTCTTGAGGACGTCACGCTTTGGGTCGGGACCACGGGACCGCTCAAGGTCGCTAGGATCGAAGTCCCGGTTCGATACCCGGAGAACGGCCAGATGCATACGGACGTAATCACGCGCTTGGCCACACTGCTGCTCGAGCCTGCCGATGGTGGCGAGTTGATCATCTGGGACGACGAGCTCCGCCGGGTGCGAATCGACGACGACGGCAACGTGGTCCAAGACGGCGAGGACGACCCATAATGCGAGCATTAC
>CAZSSV010000352.1:0-2323 GCA_964609425.1 uncultured Isosphaeraceae bacterium
CGGCGTCGCCCGAACGGCAGGTCGTTCGCTGATCGTGGGGTGTGTTGCAGCGGCGCTGGCCGTGGCAACCCGCGATCTCTGGGCACGACTGTCATGGTCGCTGCTGGCGTGGAGTTGGATCGCGGTGGCACTGTTGCCCTCGTCCCTGATCGCCGCGGTCGTTGCATCGGCGTGGCCTGGAAGCGTCACGGGCAGTGGTACGGCGTGGGTGCTGGCACTGCTCGTACGCGGCGGTGCCATTGGACTCCTGGCATCGAGGTGGCTCTCGCGTACGGAGCCACTGAGCCGCGCCGACCTACGGCGGCACGATGGGTGGCTCGATCTTGTAGCAGATCCGGTCACCAGAACGGCTGGCGTCGCGGCGCTGCTGGTGGCAACGGCCCTGAGCGCCGGCGATATCGCGCTGGCAGGGCGACTCGCGCCGCCGATGTCGTCTCCACCGATCGCGGTGACGCTGCTCAACGCCATTCATTATCAGCGGCCGGAGACGGTCGTCGCGGTGCTTCTCTTGCTGCCTGCGCCGATCCTGCTGCTCCTGCCACTGCTCATGCGGCATGCAGCGCGACGCGTCGCGCCGATGCTGGTGCTGGCACTTGTTGTCTTCGGGTGTGCCGAAGAGCGTGGCGGCGGACCGCCGCCACTTCCAATCGAGGGATGGAGCGGTCTGCCGGGTCGCACGCCCGGGCGATTCGACGTGCCGAGAGGAATCACGATCGACGACGCCGGCGAGGTGTGCATCGTCGACAAGTCGGCGCGTGTGCAGCGTCTGACACCGGACGGATTGCCGGTCTGCTGGTGGACCATGCCGGCCGCAGACAACGGAAAGCCGGCCGGAATCTCCGCGGTGGCGGGAGATCGGGTCGCGGTGGCCGACACCCATGAGTATCGCGTGGCGGTCTTTGACCGATGCGGAACCTTGCTGCAGACGTTTGGCACGTACGGCATGGCGCCGGGTTCATTCATCTATCCGACCGATGTCGTTGTGTCGCCGGGTGGTGCATGGTTTGTATCGGAGTATGGCGGCAACGATCGTGTCCAGGTTTTCACGAGCGAGGGTACGTTCGTGCGCGAGCTTGGCGGGCCGGGGCGACGTGGCGGCAAGTTCCGGAGGCCGCAGTCGCTGGCCTTCGGCAATGGTGTGCTGTGGGTCGCGGACTCGGGAAACCACCGCGTGCAGGGCATCGACCCGATGACGGGGGCCATGGTGGCCGAAATCGGTGTCGGGACGCTTCGCGCGCCGTGGGCCGTGGCGCTGGGGCCAGACGGCACGCTGCTGGTTGTGGATCAGGGCCTTCATACCCTCAGCCGGTGGGCGACCGATGGCCGCCATCTGGGCACGTGGGGAGGGTGGGGCAGCGCCCCTGGCAGGCTGCGGATGCCCTGGGGCATCGCGGTGGATTCTGGCAGCGGGGTGATCCATGTGCTCGATACAGGCAACGCACGCGTTCAGCGTGTGCCCTGGAAATCGATCCTGGCAGGCTCGCAGCAGTAGCATTGGGTGCGATGCACGTTGAACACCCAGGATGGCTGGTGCTGCTACTGGTACTGGCTCCCGTCCTGTGGCGATCGCGGGGTGCCCGCACCACGCTTGGGCCCGTTCGGGGCGTCGTCGTTCCCCTGCTCAGGTGCCTGCTGTTCGGGGCGCTGGTTCTGGCACTTGCCAATCCCGTGATCGATCTCACCTCGGATCGGCTGACCGTTGCCGTGGTTCTGGATCGAAGCAGATCGGTGTCCGAGCAGGAAGTGGACCGGGCCGTCCAGTGGCTCCAGACCGCGACCGCCTCGCGGGGGGAGGCGGACCTCCTGGCCGTCGTCCATGCGGCCGAGGGTGCCTCGGCGGTCCTGATGCCCGACCCCCATGGGCAGGTTGGTGTCGAGCCGCTGCAGGGGGGCGATGCCGGTACGGACCTCGCAGGGGCCGTCGAGTTCGCCAAGGGCCTGCTGCCCAAGGATGGGCGACACCGCATCCTCCTGGTCAGCGACGGCAATGAGACGCACGGATCCGTGTTGGAGGCCGCCACTCGGGCCGCGGAAGCTGGCATTCCAGTCGATGTGCTGCCCATCGTCTACCACCGCGGGGGCGAGGTGATGGTGGAGCGGCTCGTGGCCCCGAGCGAGATACGCCCGGATGAGCCCACCGATCTGCGTGTCGTGCTGCGGGCCGAGTCGCCCACCTCCGGCACCCTTCATCTGCTGTCGGAAGGGGTTCCGATCGCCGAGGAGATTCCGCTGCAACTCAAGGCAGGAACGAGCGTCATACCGATGCGGGTGGCGGCCGGTTCCAGGGCGGTGCAGCGGTACGACGCGGTCTTCGAGCCGAGCG
>CAZSSV010000353.1:0-2317 GCA_964609425.1 uncultured Isosphaeraceae bacterium
AACAGCAGGTCGACTACGAAATCGACGTGACACTCGATACCGAGGCGCACCAGCTCATCGGGTCCGAGTGGATCACATATCACAACAACAGCCCGGACACGCTCCACTGGCTCTGGGTGCAACTCGATCAGAATCGATTCCGCCCTGACGCCCGCGGGAGACGTGCACGCCGAGCACCTGACCTGGAGCGCGGGATGTCGTTCGACAGCCTGCGGTACCACCTCGGCCGAGAGGCCTTTGCGGGCGGCGTCGAGATCGAACGCGTGCAGTCTTCTTCGGGCGTGGATCTACCACATGTGATCGACGGCACCATGATGCGAGTCGACCTGCAGACTCCACTCAAGCCAGGCCGAACCTTTCGGTTTGAAATCGACTGGACCAGCGCCATCGTGCCCGACCACATCGCCGGACGCAGCGGGTACGAAACCTTCGACGACGGCCGCACGCTCTATCAGATTGCCCAGTGGTTCCCCCGCCTCGCAGCGTACACCGACTATGACGGATGGCAGACTCGCCCGTTCCTTGGTCGCGGCGAGTTCACGCTTGAGTTCGGCGACTATGACGTCGATATCACGGCACCCGCGAACTATCTCGTCGGCGCGACCGGCGAATTGAGCAACCCCCGATCGGTGCTCACGCAGGACCAGCGAAACCGCCTCCAGGAAGCCGCTGTGAGCGATCGACCGGTGCAGATCGTGAGCCGTGCCGAGTCGGACGACCTGGTTGCGTCACCCACCGAGGACACGAAGACCTGGAACTTTACGGCTGACAACATCCGCGACTTTGCCTTCAGCGCCTCCCCGGCATTTGCGTGGGACGCCATGGGCGTGCGCATACCCGGCCGCTCGGACCCGGTGCTCGCGATGTCGATGTGGCCGGTCGAGGGCGACGGGCTTTGGGATCTGTATTCGACGCACGCTGTCGCGCACGCGCTCGAGTCCTACTCCGAGACAGCCATGCCCTACCCGTGGCCGGTCGCCTGGTCGGTCAATGGTGTGGTCGGTGGTGGCATGGAGTACCCCATGATGACCTTCAATGGACCACGACCGGAGGAAGACGGCACATGGAGTGAGCGGTCCAAGTACGGTCTCATCTCAGTCGTCATCCACGAAGTCGGCCACTTCTGGTACCCGATGATCGTCAACAGCGACGAACGGCAGTGGACTTGGATGGACGAGGGTCTCAATACCTATCACCAGTTTCTCGCCGAGCGGTCGTGGGAGGAAGACTACGCCCGAAGCCGCGGCCTGCCCCGGGCGATTACCGGCTACATGCGCGACGTCGAGAACAGCCGGCCAATCATGACCGCAAGCGAGTCCATTCTGCAATTCGGCCCCAATGCCTACGCGAAGCCCGCGACGGCCCTGAACATTTTGCGGGAGACCGTTGTGGGACGAGACCTGTTCGACCACGCGATGCGGGCCTACACCACACGATGGGCCTTCAAACGCCCCGAACCCGCCGACTTCTTTCGGTCAATCGAAGACGCGAGCGGCCGAGATCTCGACTGGTTCTGGCGAGGCTGGTTCTACGACAACAGGCCGGTGGACGTCGGCATTGAGGGGGTTGAGACGTTTCGCGTCGCCAGCGGGCAGCCCGCCGCTGAGAAGGAGGCCGATCGCCTGGAGGAGATCGAGCGCGAGCCAACGACCGTCACCGAACAGCGAAACAGCGGATTGGCCAAGCGGACCGACCGCTACCCGGAACTCGTCGACTTCTACAACACCTATGACGAGTACGCCGTGACACCAGCCGACGAGCGAGCGTATGCAAGGCTCATGGAAGAGCTGGACGAGCCTGACCGCGCGCTCCTCAACACAGACGACCTCTTCCATGTGCTGCAGTTCACCACCAACGGCGGCCTGGTCATGCCGCTTCCGATCACTGTCACCTGGGCGGATGGAACAACCGAGTCACTGACGATTCCCGCCGACATCTGGCGGGAAGATCAACGAAGGGCCTCCAGTTTGCTCATCAGCCCTCAGGCCATTGACCATGTCGTACTGGACCCCAACGACGAACTCGCAGACGTGGATCGCACAGACAATCGGTACCCGCCCGAGATTAGCAGCAGCCGGTTCGGCCTCCGCCCGGACACCGATCGCACCAACCCCATGCAACAGGCGGCCATTGAGAAGGCGCGGGCCTCGACCCGGAACGCTGTCGAGGCGTGGGCGTCGCATGTGACCGAGCGGTGGAGAGAAGCCGGCGAGGACCACCGTTTGCAGCTTGAGGCCGTGTGCTCCCGGGCACTGCCACGAGATGGGTGGGAGCGACGAACCAGACTGGTTCTTGGAGGAGATGAAGACACCGGAAT
>CAZSSV010000354.1:0-2308 GCA_964609425.1 uncultured Isosphaeraceae bacterium
ATCGCGCCGACAGCCAGCCCTGCGCCCTGGACAAATGTCCGTCGCGTGAGCGAGTCACTGCTTGGGTTGCTCATCGGTCGATGTCTCCTCTTCCTTGGTGGGGCCCTCGCACACGACGCGCAGTCCCGCAAACGGGGCGTCGGAGAGCCACCAGATACTCTTGGGGATCTGGGGGTCGGTGTCATTCCATGCGGGGGTTGGCACCTTCTGCATGCCGCATCCGGGGCCGCCGTCCAGATAACAACCGCCCATGAGAACCCACTGCTTCTGGTCGGTTTCGCACCACTCGGACACATTGCCCCAGAGGTCGTACAGCCCGTTGGCGTCTGCACCCTTCGTGCCGATGGCGTGCGTACGTTTCTCCGCGTTTCCTGCGTGCCATGCCTGGTCGTCCAACGAATCTGCCGAGACACCGGACGACTCGCACAGCATGGTCCATTCATCGACGGTCGGCACCCGCCAGACGCGGCCGGTCTTGTTGGTCAGCCACTGGCAGAACGCCAGCGCGCCGCGGTGTGAGACGCTGAGCGCCGGATATCCGGCATGACCCCAGCCGCGGTCTGCCATCAGATAGGGCTTGGTCGGCCGCGTCACGCCTTCGTCCGGCCCGGCGCCACTGGGTACGTCGAGGCGGTAGACCAGGGCGTCGTACAGGTCCCAGCTGATCTCGGTCCGTGACACCCAGGCAGGCGGGTCGGCCCCTGGAATGGGGACCATGTCGATGGCCAACGCCGTACCGTGCACGGGTTGCGAGAACGGCTGTGGTGTTGGCTCGTCGGCGGCACCCGTGGCGGCCCCGGTTGCCATGGTCGTGATCATGATGTACACGAGTGTTTGCATGATGCGACCCATACTACTGTTGATCTCACTGCTGCTTCCGGGGTGTTCCGGCCATCT
Organism: uncultured Isosphaeraceae bacterium; assembly: GCA_964609425.1. Taxonomy (GTDB): domain Bacteria; phylum Planctomycetota; class Phycisphaerae; order Phycisphaerales; family SM1A02; genus UBA12567. Next base: position 898 of record CAZSSV010000354.1, read on the forward strand.
GCAGCCCTTCGAGTATGGGTGCATTCGTATGGGGGCGCGGGCGCGGGTCGTGATCTATGCGGAGGATCCTGCCCAAGCGGCTGCGGGTGCCCGGGCAGCCTTTGCGCAGATGGCAGTTGTTGAGGCGGCGCTCAGTGATTGGCAGATTGACAGCCCCGTGGCCCGGCTCCGGGCCGCGGCCGTCGAGACGTGGATCGAGGTCGATCCCATCATCGATGAAGCGCTCCGTGTGGCGGCGGCCGTCACGGCGGTGACCGGGGGGGCGTTCGATCCGGCATGCGGACGGATGTCGGCGGCCTGGCGCGTCGCGCGCCGCGAGGGGCGGATGGCTGAGGACTGGGAGGACTGGACGGCTCAGCACGGCCCTGGGGCGTCTCGGCTGTGGCTGCAGCCCGGACGCCTACGTTTCGGCGATCCGGTTCCGTGGCTGGACTTTGGGGGGATCGGAAAGGGATTCGCTGCCGATCGGGCCTTGGCGGCTTTGGCATCACGTGGATGTGGCGCGGCGCTGGTCGACATCGGCGGCGAGCTGGCGCTGGGGGCACCGCCTCCGAATGAGCGGGGGTGGCGGGTCGCCCGTCCAGATGGGCGTGCTGGCGGCGGGCGGGACCTGCTGCTCTCGAACTGCGGCGTGGCGACGTCGGGGGCCGGGGAGCAGATGCTCCAAGGCCATCAGGGGACGGTGGCATCGCACGTCATCGATCCCCGATCAGGTCGATGGCTGGGCGGGCATGAGACCATCACCGTGGTGGCGCCGACGGCGGCAGAGGCCGACGCGCTGGCCTCCGCCGGGTGTGTCCTCGGGGCCGCGGTCCTCCGCGAGGTTGTGAGGCGCCCGGACGTCCAGATCTACTGAGCTCACGCGTGCCGGGGCCGCCCTGCCGCCGGTGGTATGGGCGTGCCAGGGTGGCAGCATGGGGCTTTGGCGGGCATCAGCGACGAATCCGGCCCCTCGGGCCGGCCCCTGGAGCCGCGGAGGCGGCTCCCTTGAAACGCGCATGCGTCAGTCCTCATTGCGGGCGCGTCCGCCAACGGTGGTGGCGCGTGCGGGCCTTCCTGAGACGAGAAACCGCCAGTCAGCGTCAGGAAACGCCATGTTGGGGGCTGCAGCGAGATTGTCCGGCCAGCGCGCCTCCGCGGGCACGCAGATTGTCGTGTCTCAGGCGGCTCGCATGGGGCGGGCACAGGGCCACCCGGCCCGGGAGTACAGCCATGACTCACCACACGCAATCCGACGCGAAGACGGAACGACAGGGCACCTCCGTGCGATGCACCGAGCAGCAGCCCACCCAACGGTTCGAGCGCGTGACTGCACTCCCGGGCGCTGGCACTGTGGGCGGATCGCAGCGACTTCAGGCTGCCGGCACGCTCGACGACGGTTCTTCACAGGACGCCGATGTCTCCCCGCAAC
>CAZSSV010000355.1:0-2305 GCA_964609425.1 uncultured Isosphaeraceae bacterium
TTCACGTTGCCGACGTCCGGAGAGACGATGGTCAGATCGCCCAGGTCGCTTCGAATGCCTTCGAAGTACGTTCCGATGACGGTGGACGCGGTCAGGTGATCGACCGGGATGTCGAAGAACCCCTGTATTTGCGCTGCGTGGAGATCCATGCACAACACGCGGTCGGCACCGGCAGCCGTGAAGAGGTTGGCAACCAGTTTGGCTGTGATCGGCGTGCGGCCGGCGTCCTTTCGGTCTTGCCGGGCGTAGCCGAAGTAGGGGATGACTGCGGTGATCCGTTTGGCCGAGGCGCGGCGGAGGCAGTCGATGAAGATCAACAACTCCATCAGGTTCGCATTGACCGGATCGCTCGTCGACTGCACCACGAAACAATCGCGGCCACGAACGTCCTCTTCGATGCGAACCATCAGTTCGCCGTCGGGAAAGAGTTCGGTCTTGACGACGCCCTGCGGGAGGTCCAGGTGGTCGCAGACATCGGAGGCCAATTCCGCCCCGGCGCGAGCGCCGAAGATCTTCAGGTGATCGCGATCGACGTTCATGTCGCGGCCTCCATCTGTAGACGCCCTCGAAGGACGGCGTCGACTTCCGCCAGTTGGTCGGGTGTATTGATCGACAAGATGTCTTCCGCGGGCACCTCGGCAAGCAGCTCCACCCGATGCCCGCCTCGCCGCATCATGGCGGGGACGTCGGTCAGGTAGTACTCGCCGGCGACGGGATCGCGGGGCAGGTCAGTAAGCGTGTCCAGGAGGGTTGGCACGCCGAAGCATGCGTAGGAGGGGTACACCTCCCGAATCTCGGCCTGCTGCGGCGTGGCGTTCTTCTGTTCGACGATCGAGTCGAACCGCCCCGCAGCGTCACGCACAATCCTTCCGTACCCGGTTGGATCGTCGAGTACCGCGGTGGCCAGTGTTGCCGATGCATTGGAGCCACGGTGGGTCCGAAGCATGGATCGAAGGGTCTCCGCGCGAATGAGCGGCCCGTCTCCGGCCAGCACGAATGCGTCGCCCTCCAGTTTGGAAAGTGCAGGGCGACACACCTCCACGGCATGTCCCGTGCCGAGTTGTTCCGGTTGCTCGACAAACGCGATGTCCGGATCCCCCTCGAAGGCGGCCCGAACCAGATCGCCCCGATGACCGATGACCATGAGAATCGTGTCGACGTCTGCGTTCCGGCAGGCATCGACGACCCAATGCACCATGGGACGCCCCGCGACCTCGTGCAGCACCTTCGGCAGGTCGCTGCCCATGCGGGTGCCCTTGCCGGCGGCGAGGATGACCGCGCTGGTCGGTCGGTCGGATTGGGTCGTCGTGTGCGTCATATCGCGTGCAGGGGTCGCCTTGAACTGGCCCGCCAAGACTTGAACTTGGAATGCCTGTACCAAAAACAGGTGTGTTACCGATTACACCACGGGCCAAGATGCGTGGGGCGGCACGCAGGTGCCGCGGGGTCTCTTTGTTCGTGCCCCTCGCTCCAAGCAGAGCCGGGCATGCAGCAACAGGATGTGGCGCGGACCCGCGTCGAGACGCGCTGCCGCGGCTGGCCTTCCCGGAGCTGGAGCATTTGTCAGCCGCGACCGAAATGCCCCGTGCAGCGCCGATCCGAAGACCCTCACTGACGGCTCCTCACAAGGGAAGACCGGGCAGGATACCAATCATTCGACCGATCTGGCAAGGGTGAGATCACCACTTCGTCTCGATGGCGACGGCGGCCTTCAGACGCCGCTGGTAGGCGGCGTCCGTGATTTCGCGGGCACCAAGCCTTGAGAGGTGCGGCGTCAGAAACTGGACATCCAGCAGGCAGCCTCCGATGGCACGAAAGTGCTCAACCAGCTGGACCAGGCACACCTTTGACGCGTCCCGCCCGCCCAGGTCCGGCCGACTGAACATGGATTCTCCAAAGAAGGCGCCTCCAAGCCGGACCCCGTAGAGGCCTCCCACCAGGCGGCCATCACGCCATGCCTCCACGCTGTGAGCCAGGCCGGCCCGATGCAGGGCGCAGCATGAGGCGGCAATCCGATGGTCAATCCAGGTGTTCTCTCGGCCGCGGGATGGTGCGGCGCACGCCTTCAGTACCGCTGGGAACGCACCGTCCACCCGAATGTCAAACCGCCGGCTGCGGCACGTCCGGGCGAGGCTTCTGGACACACGAAGGCCATCCAGTTCGATGATGGCCCGGGGATCCGGCCGATACCACTCCAGGTCACCTGTCTCCGGGTTCGCCATGGGGAAGCACCCCTGCAGGTACCCGTCGATCAGCAGTTCCGGGGGCAGTTCTCGCACGTGGGCAGTATCCCGGATCGTCGGGG
>CAZSSV010000356.1:0-2295 GCA_964609425.1 uncultured Isosphaeraceae bacterium
CCAGGGAAGGGATGTGTAGAAAGGCCGTATGGGATCGCCCCCTGAAGGCGGAGAGGATTCACCCATGCAGCGACACTTCATCACGGGCCTCATCGTCTCGGCGGTGCTGATGACCTCCGGCCTCGGGCACGCCCAGCACCAAACCAAGCCGCGGATCGCCATTCAGTCCATCACCGCCACGCCGGCCGTCCTGGCCCGGGCCAGGAGCGATGGGTCCGGCGTGGCCAATGTCCTGGAACAGATCATTCAGGCAGCAGACTCCGATCTCATTGACAGCGTCCACAAGTCGGGCCGCTTCGAGGTCGCGGCCGCCAGCGATCTTGAACACGTGCTGGACGCGCAGGATGTACAGGGCTCGGGCTTCTATGACACTTCGGACCCGCAGACTGCGGCGGCGTTCAAACTTGCCGGCTTCAACTACATCGCCACCGTGACCCTCACGAACTTCCAACTCATTGATCGAACGGCAGTCATCCCGGACGCGATGGGCAATTCGACCTACATCTTCGAGACCATCCAACTCGGAGCCACGCTCAAGATCTACGACGTCACGAGCGGCACCGTGCTCGACACCGCCTCAGTCACGTCCGAACATGAAGAAGAGTCGCGACGAATCGAAGGCGCGGTCCAGGAGGGTTCCTTCTCGAACCGCATGATCGGCCGCACCAGCCGCGCGTTCGCCTCGGACGCGACGTCCGCCATTCTGAACTCGCTGGCGCCGCCCAAGGTCATCGGGTTTGAATCCGGCATCGTGTACTTCAACCGAGGTGCTTCGTCAGGTTTGGAACTGGGCGACCTGTATGAACTTCGCGACCCCGGAACGGCCATGATTGACCCCGAGACGGGTGAGGCACTCGGGTCAACAAGTTCGCGCATCGGCTGGGCAACGGTGACGAACATCGGCGGCAAGTTTTCAGAAGCCGCTTCGGTCCACTTGACCCGCGCCCCAAGCGTCGGCCACACGATGCTGCGAGCAGCAGACGCGCTGCCAGCGCACCTGACGGCGTCGGACCGGGCCACAGGCCCGTTCCCCCCACCGGCCAGGTCTGCTGGCGCTGTTGCGGCTCCGATCGCGCGTTCTTCCCAGGTGTCACCGGCCGATGAACCTGCGGGCCGTTCCAGCGGCGTCGTCGCCGTCTTCGTCTCCAATGCCTCACACGAGATTCCGGACGACCGGGTCGCACTGTTCACTGCCCAGCTCCAGAGCGGTCTGTCTGCTCGCGGCGTTCGCGTCGTCAGCCGCCAGGACGTGCTCAACGCCGTCAGCTCGCTCGCCTCGGACGGCCCCAATCAGGGAACCGGACAGGCCGCGCAGACCCACGCGCAGCGACTCCTGTCAGATCGAGCGTCGGCTGTGGCGATCGCCGAGCGACTCGGCGCAACGGCAGTGCTCTCGGCAACGATCGACTCGCTGATCGTCGACGTCACGACGACCCCGTCGCTGAATCGCACCATCGCCGACTACACGCTTCTCGCCTCCTGGACACTCATGGAGGCGCCGGGCGGCATCAGCATCGGCGGCGGGGCCGCGGAGGCGTCTGAGCGTTTCAAGGCCGGTCCCGATCATGATCGAGTCGAACTCAACGCCGTGGACCGCTTGCTCCGCGCCGACGCGGAACAGATCAGCGGCGCCGTTTGGAGCCACATGGCCGAATATCGCGCGGACACAACGTCCATGTCGCATCCCATCCGCATTGAAGCAGTCCTTCAGAACATGACCGTGCCGGACATCGAGCAGACCGACCGCGGCTGGACGGTCTCGGCCGCGAACTACCCGCTCACCGCCGCAGACGCGACCATTTCCATCGATGGCGTGCTGGTCGGCAGTACGCCCGGACCGGTCACAGTCCGGCAGGGAACCCGCCGCGTACAGCTAGAACACCCCCTCTGCCTCCCGGTCGACCGGTACGTCCAGGTCAGCGACCTCACGGGACTGCTTCGCATTCCAGTCACGCTGTCTCCTGCGGGGCAGGCGCAGTGGCAGCAGAGAACCGCGTTCTTCGAGTCGCTCAAGGATGACCAAGTACTGCGGGACGTCACGCTTGAGGAAGCCGAAGCACTGGCTGAGTTCATGAGGAACAGCCGGATCACCATCGACACATCGAATGTCCAGAACCTCGGAATTGGCCAGCCGAGCCTCTGGGTGCAGGAAGCCAACTGAGCCGATACCCACCGGAGGGAACCATGAAACATCTCATCATTGGATGGACCTGTGCCGTGTCAGTCGCTGGGGCGACCGGCTGCCAGCAGGAGTATCGAACTGACGCCAAGAAACTCGCGGGCATCTGGTCGCAG
>CAZSSV010000357.1:0-2289 GCA_964609425.1 uncultured Isosphaeraceae bacterium
ATCGCGCTGCAGGCAAGACCTCCGCCGCCGCATCCAAGATTGTGGAGGACGCCGTGCGCCTCGAAGATGCCGGCGCGTGCATGCTGCTCATCGAAGCGACTCCGGCTGAGGTTGCCGAGCAGATCGTCCAGCGAACGAGCGTCCCGGTCATCGGGTGCGGCGCCGGGCCCGCCTGCCACGGCCAGATCGTGGTCACTCAGGACATCCTGGGACTGACGGATTGGCAGCCCGCATTTGCCAAGCCTGTCGCTGATCTTGCTGCCGCCGTTCAGGCCGGGGCCGTTCGATGGAAGTCGAAGGTCGCGGCAGGCGATCTTGGAGAACACCCGTACCGGATGATTGACGAGTCGCAGGCGAACTCGTGACGCCCCATCGGCATCCGGTCCGCGCGCTCCTTCCGACGCTGTTGCTGCTGACCAGCGCGGTCATCGTGGTCCTCGTCGTGTTCTGGGGCCGACGAGAGATGCAGTTCCAGCGGACGCGAATTCAAGTCGAGCAAGCCGCCGCCCGCCTGGCCGACCCTGCCGGTGACGCTGAGATCCTCGCGCGACTGAGCCGAGCTCAGCGGGATGTCGCCGCGTTCGTGCAGCCGTCTGTGGTCCATTTGGAGTGCCGCAGCGAATCTGGGCGAGGGCCACACCCATCGCTCCAGAGCACAGGAAGCGGATGGATTTGGGACGCCAACGGGCACATTGTCACGGCATGGCATGTGGTGCGCGGCATGGACGAGATTGAAGTACAGATGCACGACGGATCGCGTCGATCGGCGGCCTTGATCTCGAGTGACCCGTTGACCGATGTGGCCGTACTCGGGTTCGACTCCACTCGCACCATCGCTGCGACCCGCAGTGACATTGCAGCCCATCAGGGCGACCTGGTCTTCGCGTTCGGGTCGCCGCTTGACTTTCGCTTCTCAGTCTCAAGCGGCGTCGTCTCGGGACTGGGCCGCGACACACGGGACACGTCCGCCCTCCCCCACGCCGCATTCGAGAACTTCATTCAGATTGACGCGCCAATCAATCCTGGAAGCAGCGGCGGGCCCATCACCGACCACCGCGGGCATGTCATTGGAATGAGTACCGCCATCGCCGCACGCGCCCAGTCGGCGTCCGAAGACCACTTCAGCGGCGTAGCGCTCGCTGTCCCAATGGACATGATCGAAGCAGTCGTGCCCCAGTTGCTCTCTGGAGGGAAGGTGCGGCGAGGGTATCTCGGCGTGGGCATTCTCGATACGCATCGACCCGTCAGCGCCATGATCGGTCCCGTCCCCATGGAAGGCGGGGTGTTGTTGTCATGGGTTGACCCACAATGTGGCTTGGCGGCGGATGGGCTGAGATCAGGCGATGTCATCTGGAACATCAGCGACCAGCCCGCCACCGTAGAGGGCATGAACGATTGGCTCCGCTCCGGCGAGGGCGAAGTCAGCCTGACAGCAACACACCTGTTGGACGGCGATCCTTACGAACCACGCACCGTTACCGCGTCATCGCCGCTGCATCACGGGGCCACCGTGACAGCACTGTCGTCTCGACTGCACACCGCGCTGCTCGGTGAGGGGGCGCCACCTGCGGGCGTGGTGGTGTCGTCGCCGGTGGATGGTGGCCCCGCGGCCGAAGCCGGCATGAGACGGGGAGACATCATCACAAGCATCGACGGAAGGTCAACCGGTTCGGTCGATCAACTCCGCGCCATCGTGTCTTCCCTTCCCCCGCAGACCACCGTATCGGTGTCCCTGTGGCGGCCCGATTTGACACGCGGTACGGGTCACGCTCACAACGTGCAGGTCACACTCGCGGACCGGTCCGAGCGATTCGACCCGTGACCGCCGCCCTGCGACTCCGCGGCGTGGAAGTTCGCCTGCCCGAAGCCGGCACCGGGACGCTGCGACCAGTCCTTCGAGGCGTCGACCTTGAGATACAAGCGGGCGAAGCACTGGGCCTGGTCGGCGGATCGGGGTGTGGCAAGACAACCTGCGCCCGCGCCGCGCTCGGCCTCATTCCAACGTCTGCTGGAACCGTCGAAGTGGCGGGACGCGATCTCTCCACACTTGGGCGGCGGGAACTGCGGGCGTTCCGCAGACACATGCAGATGGTTTTCCAGGACCCCGGGGGGTCGCTGAATGGCCGCATGCGAGCGGGTGAACTGGTCGCCGAGCCGCTCCTGGTCCACCGAATGGTCACCCCGAAGCAGGCCGATGCCCAGGCCAGGGACCTGCTCCAACAGTGCGGGCTGGAGCCAGCCGACGCCGACAAGTGGCCTCATCAGTTCTCTGGAGGCCAGCGGCAGCGC
>CAZSSV010000358.1:0-2287 GCA_964609425.1 uncultured Isosphaeraceae bacterium
CCGCTGACCATACCGCTTCCGGCTGAAGGCGGCCGGCAGGAGATTGGCAGCCTCATGGCGCGCATACAGTCGCTGGATGCGATGCGGGACACAGGCGTGTCCGTCGTGTCGGTGGACCCGCCCCGATTCTCGGTGGACGTCACTGAATTCGTGACACGGACGGCTGTGACACGCGCCGACATTCAGACGACATCAACCGTTCAGGACGTGTCGATCGCGCCCACGGAGGTCGCGGTCACCGTACCGCGGAGTGTGGTGCACGAGCTGCCTGACCGGCTTGTCGTCGATGCGATCGTCGATCCACGCGACATTCTTCGGCTCGAGCCGGGCGTCCTCCACACGGTCGACGGCACCCTGCAGCTCCCGGACGCGGCCAGAATCGGCGGCTCCGCGACCATCGCACCACCCACTGCACGGGTTTCATTTCAACTCGTCGCACGGCAACGGCGGGCCACCATACCGAAGGTCCGCGTGCAGATCGTGTCGTCCCCCGAGGACTTCGGGCTGTATCACGTTGAGTTGGCAGCCCCGCTGCTCGCGGACGTGGACATTGAGGCATCGCCTGACGCGATTGCCGATGTGCAGGCCGGCAAGGCGCAGGTCATCGCGGTCGTGCATCTGAGCACCGGGGACAAGGAGCGAGAACTCGACCGAAAGGCCGTGTCGTTCTTTGCCATCGTCGGCAAGGATGGCGTCGCGTCACCGGTCGCCGGCGCGCTCAAGGATGACCCACACCCGATTGTCGAGCTGGTCATTCGTCGCGTCGAGTGACGACCGCTCACGCCCACCGCGTGCAGTGCCACGCTTTGCGACCCCGTCGCATCAGAATCGCCCGGCCGTGCAGAAGATCGGCAGATGTCAACCTGCGATCAAGCGCTGAGGCTCCGGCAATCTTGTCTCCATTGATCGAGATGCTTCCCTGGGAGAGAAACTCCCGCGCCTCCCGCTTGGATCTGGCAAGCCCGGTTTCCGCGAGAACGTCAATCAGCGGAGTCCCCTCCCCCTCCAGGAGCGACTTGGCATGTTCACTTGCAGGCACGTCGGCAAAGACGGCATCGAGCATGGTGTCGTCCAGATCCCGAATGCTCCCTGAGAACAGCGCGGCGGCCGCCGACTCCACGCGAGCGAGCTCATCTTCGCCGTGCATCATGCGGGTGACTTCCGAAGCAAGCGTCTGCTGCGCCACGCGCTCGTGGGGCGCCGCTTCGTGTCGCTGCTCGACATCCTCGATCTCGCCGCGGTCCAGGAACGTGAAGAAACGGAGGAATCGGCCGACGTCAGCGTCCGAAGCATTGCGCCAGAACTGGTGAAACGCCCACGGGCTGGTTCGATCCGCCGTCAGCCAGACAGCGCCCGACTCCGTCTTGCCGAACTTGGTTCCGTCCGCCTTGGTGACAAGTGGTGCCGTGATGCCGAACCCACGAGGCTCATCCTCGGGCCGGCCCTGCATCTCGCGCCGGATCAGGTCGATACCGCCGACAATGTTGCCGTACTGGTCTGACCCCGCGATCTGCACCGTGCACGCGTGCGTCTTGCGAAGATGCAGAAAGTCGTAGGCCTGAAGGAGCATGTAGGAGAACTCGGTGTACGAGATTCCCTGTTCTCGGTGGTGCAGCCGATCCCGAACGGAGTCCTTCTGGATCATCGCGTTGACCGAGAAGTGCTTGCCGACGTCCCGCAGCACGTCGATGTATCGAAGATCACACAGCCAATCGGCATTGTCCACAAGCAGCGCCGCGTTGGGCGCATCCGAGTCGAAGTCGATGACCCGCGAGAAGATCTTTCGTTGCGACGCAATGTTCTCCGTCACCTGCGCACGCGATTGAAGCGACCGCTCGGCGTCCTTTCCTGAAGGGTCCCCGATCAAGCCAGTCCCGCCCCCGCAGAGAACGATTGGCCGGTGACCGCATCGTTGCCAATGACCGAGCAGCATGATGGGAACGAGGTTTCCGATGGTCAGACTGTTGGCTGTGGGATCCCACCCGCAATATGCCGTTCGCATGCCGCCGGCGAGCCATTCGCTGAGCGGTTTGTCCGCCGTCGTCTGGTGGAGCATGCCTCGCCAGGCGAGCGATTCGAGGTACGGAGCGGCCGCCATCACACGCTGGCCCTTCGTCGCGTCACGATGAGAACCACAGTCGGCCAGATGCTGACTGCCACCGTCTGCATGCAGATGAATGCCAGGGTGATCGCCGACAACGCGGCGGATGTCAACTCAGGGGAATCTGCCGCCGATGCGCCCCCCTCGGCGGCTTGGGCCGCCTGCTGGTCCAACGCAAACTTGGAT
>CAZSSV010000359.1:0-2287 GCA_964609425.1 uncultured Isosphaeraceae bacterium
CGTTGACAGCACGTACAAAACGCTCACCGACGACCGATCCCATCGACCCGCCCAGTGCCGTGGCGTGCAGGTGCCGATCATCAACATCAAGCAGCGTGGCGGGGCGGTCACCGGCCACGAGTTTGGCTGCCGCGAGCCTCCACAAGGCGCCGCGGACCGGCAGGTGCCCTTCCAGGAGCACCGCCAACCGATCTGCAGGCGCGTCGCGCGCGGGCGGTGGCTGACCGACGAAGATGTCGGCCAGTGCCTCGATCTCCCGCCGGGTACGACTCATGCCTGCTCCGGAACGGGCTCGACCAGCAGCGTGCTGGTCGTCGATGCCTCCTCCCCTCCGGCATCCGGGGCATCGACGTTGAACGGGTCAGGCCCGGGGCGACCATCAACAACCAGCTGATAGCGGTACGTTCCGGGCGGCAGTGGCACCGTCGCCTCGAAGTGGCCGCTGGTGGTGTTCCACCGAAGCGGTGTCGCTGATGTCGACCACCCGTTGAAATCACCACACACCGCCACGATCTGGTCTGGGCGGCCCGGCTGTCGGAATCGGACGCCATGGGCCGTCAGAGAAGCGCCGAAGTGTTCCTGTCCACCCGAGTGGAGCGGTGCCAGCTGCTCCGACGGCGGTGGAACTTCGGGGCGAACAGTCTGAAGGCGACGCATGATCTCGCCGGCCCTGGAAGCCGGCGCCTCATCGACTGCCGGCAGGCCTGAGTCTGCCTGGGGCAGGCGATCAAGCCAATCGAGCAAGGCGGCGAAGTCTCGCTCTGCCGACCCTCCAGGATCGAAATCACAGACGGGTTGGCCCAAGCTGGCCGCTTCGCGAAGCGACTCATGCTCACGAATCACCAGCGGCGCCAGGCTGGGCTCGAACTCCTGGGTCAGCGTCTCAAGAATCTTGGCAGCCAGTTTCGACCCGGGGTCGTGAATGGTCGGAACGATCCACCTCGGAAGCGACCGGCCCATGCGCCGCACCAGCGCCTCAATCGTATCCCACTGCCTCCTGGCTCCCTGCAGCGAGAAGTACCCCGTCTCGACGGGAATGATGGCCTCGCTGGCAGCCCGAAGGGCCGCGAAGGTCAGCACCCCAAGGGCCGGCGGACAGTCGATGAAGCAGGTGTCGAACTGGCTTCGGCATCGGGCGAGAAAGAGCCCGAGCCGTGCCTGAACATCCGCCGAGTCCTCACCTGTCCTCGCCTCGACAACCGAAAGCAGGACCGTGCTCGGCAGGACGTGGAATCGGTGACCAATCTCCCAGCACAACTCTGTCGGATCGATCGTGTCAGCTTCGCCCCGCATGACACTGGTGCTGCCGCCTTCGATCGCCTCCTCCGGAATGCCCAGGCCCGCCGCGCAGTGCGACTGCGGGTCCATATCGACCAGGAGCGTCGGCGCACCCCGCTTGGCCGACAACGCCGCCAAATTGATGGCGGTCGTGGTCTTCCCACATCCGCCTTTCTGATTGACGATGGCGATCGTGCGCACGGGGCTCTCTGTGTGTTCTGCGTGGTCTCGTACAGGCCGCGAGCGGGTGACCCGCGGTCCCGTTCTTATCGGCCCTGCAGGTCGAGCATCTTGAATCGGTCCATGCCGACGTCAGGGCGGCTCGGGTGCCACCGAATGCCACGCGGCTTCGATGGCTTCCACTGGAACATCGTCTCGAACAACCGCGCCCTCCTCGGTCGGCAATACCAGACGCAGCCGGCCTCCGGCCACTTTCTTGTCGTGCCGCATGGCAGCGATGAGGTGCGGTACGGGGACGGGCGCATCCATCCGAATCGGCAGTCCCAATGAGGCCAGGAGCGATCTGATCGACGCTTCTCTGCCAGGCGACAGCAGGCCCATCGTCACGCCGCAGGATGCCGCGGCCGAGATTCCAAGAGACACGGCCTCACCGTGGGTCAGGTCGAGCGCCTCGATCGGCTCAAGGGCATGCCCAAAGGTATGACCCAGGTTCAGAAGCATGCGGGCCCCTGCCTCACGCTCGTCGTCCTGAACAATGGCCTGCTTGACCGCAATGGCACGATAGATCAGCGGCTCGATCGCCTCCAGTGCGCCTTCGGCGCGTGCGGCGGCGTGCTCGCGGAGCATCGCGTCAAGGCCCTGGTCGCCGATCACGGCGTGTTTGGCACATTCCGCCAGCCCGCTCCGTATCTCTCGAGCCGGCAGCGTCGCCAGCGTGTCGGGATCGGCGAGCACCAGATTGGGCGACCAGAATGCCCCCACCATGTTCTTCCCGAGTTGCCCACTGTCCGCCAGCTGCAGATTGACACCCGTCTTACCTCCAATGGAG
>CAZSSV010000360.1:0-1447 GCA_964609425.1 uncultured Isosphaeraceae bacterium
CTGTCCAGATGGCTCGACTCATCTGTGCTGGTCATCCTCGGTCGCTCCAGCGACCTCAGCTGATGAGGCCGGGAGCTGTGGGGCGATGGTGATGGGCGACGCATCATCGAGGGCCTCGCCCTGGACGCCGAGATCATGCAGCCGCCTGCCTGATACCAGGAGTCTCCGCTCGAGCGACGCAACCGATTGGTTGTAGGCGCGGACGGCCGACTCGAGTTTCTTTCCGAGCGACCCATGATGCTGCGCGAACGTGTTGAGCCGGTCATACATCTCCTTACCGACGTCCGCGATCTCGCGCGCATTGCGAGCCAGGGCTTCCTGCCGCCACCCGAATGCGACGGACCGAAGCAGACCGACCAGGAGCGTCGGTGTGGCGATCAGGACCTTCTCCGCCATGGCGTCGGCGTGCATGGTCGGCTTGAGTTCCAGTGCCGCCATGAGCGCCGATTCGATGGGAATGAACATCACGACCAGTTCGGGTGATCCATCGAGTTTGTCCCAGTAGGAACGCTTGGCAAGTTCCTTCCATCGCGCCTGGACTGCGTCTGCATGGGCGGCGCGTCGCGCATCCCGCGTACGCTCATCTTCGATGGCATCCAGATAGGCGTCGAGGGGCACCTTGGAGTCCACAGCGATGCGGCCTCCGCCTGGAAGGTGTACGACCAGGTCGGGTCGCGACCGTCCGTCTTCACCGACCACAGTCTCTTGCTCGGTGAAGTCACAGTGCTCCGTCATGCCAGCGAGCTCAACAACGCGTCTGAGCTGCACTTCGCCCCAGCGGCCTCGTTGATCGGGCCGTCGGAGCGCCGTCGTGAGTTTGCTCGTCTCCGCGCTCAACACGCGATGTGATTCAAGAACGTGCTTGAGCGTCTCGCCAATCTCGCCGAAACCCTTCTGCCGTTCCTTGGCCAGTTCCGCGACGAGCTTCTCTTGTTTCTCGAGTTGCTCCCTGAGGGGCTTCATGCGTTCCGAGGCCTGCTGGATGAACCGTTCGCTGTTGTCCTGCAGCGCCTTCCTGCTGGATGCGTCGAAGGTTTCGAGCAGTTGCTTCCGCATGTCTTCGATGGCCGCGCGCTGTTCCTCAAAGCGGGTCTGGTAGTGCGACTCGCGCTCCATCAAGGTCGCAAGCTTCCGATCAGCCTCCGACCTGGCTGCGGCTTCGGCATCGCGTTCCGCGCGGAGTGTGTCCCGCTCGCCTCTCAGTGGCCCGGTCGCATCGCCCCCGCGCCGCGCCATCATGGTGAGTGTCGCCCCCAGTCCAGCCCCGATGACGACCCCGACAATGACACTAATCGCATCCACGGCCCGTATCGTACCGACATGTTGACCACCGCCGTGCTTGCAGCCGTGGCCGGAGCCTCTCTGGTCGAAACATGGAACAGGTCCCCCGATCGCCAGTGGCTTGGAGCGGATTGGTGGGCGAACCGTCTGCAGGACTGGCGCGTGT
>CAZSSV010000360.1:1457-2229 GCA_964609425.1 uncultured Isosphaeraceae bacterium
TCGAGCCCAGCGACCCATGCGAACAGCACATCTGCTGACCAGGTCGGTGAACGCCGAGGACGGCGAAGTGGTGATTGAGGTTGATCTCATCCCCCCGCCGGAGGGTTGGCCGGACGCGGGCATGGCCGGCGTTCTGATCGGGTGTGGAGGGGCGCACATCGACCACAGGCTGACCGCCCAGACGCATCACGTGCCTGCCGAAGACGGCGGAGTCGCTGTGGTGGTGGACGCGTCAGGCCAGGTGGCAGCGAGATCCTTTGAAGAACCGATGCGCGGCGCGGGTTACTGGTCGATCTCCGCGAAGGTTGACAAGGATGACCTGCCGCCACTCGAAGGCAACGGCTCACACTCAGGCGCGGCTGGCGGCCGGACCCGACTGCGTGTGGTGTTGAATGGCGATTCGCTCCGAGCCGAGGCCGTGTCGGCTGATGGGCAGAGTGTGTGGTCGTCCTCGACAGCACTCCCCGAATCGATGCGGTCAGGGGGCGTGGCACTCGTCTCGCACCTGGGCGCGTTTGGGTTCGACAATCTGTCACTCACCGGAGCCGGTGTGCGGGCGCACGAAGATCGTGCCTGGGGCCCGGTTCTTTGCACGATGTACACCGTTGATGAAGGGATGCTCTCGCTCACAGCCCAGTTCCCACCAATGGACGTTCGGCGACCCGGCCAGTCGCATCTGGAGGTCGAACACGCTGGCGACTGGCATCCGGTTTCCGTGGCGGCGATCGACCCTGTTTCCTGGACGGCACACTTCAGGGTTCCGAGCTGGGAT
>CAZSSV010000361.1:0-2229 GCA_964609425.1 uncultured Isosphaeraceae bacterium
ATGACTTCCTTGGCGGGATGCGAGTGCATACGCTTGACGACGTTCTTGGTATATATAGCCCGGCCTGCCTCCATGACGGCGAACAGGGCGTCCGCCATGTCCTTGGGGGCGATGCCAACGGCCGGCGGCGGCGGCGCCTGGCTACAGCCGACCAGCAGGGCTGTGGTGGCAATGACGGTAACGAGCACCATGATCATCCCGGTTTTCTTGTTCATTTCTCCTCTCCCTTCGCTCCCTGTGTGGGATTTACAATGCGAGCGGAAACCATCCCGCTCAAGGTGAAGTTCACCCGCGGCGGGTGTCAAGGTAGTTGCCGCCTCAGACGCCATCAGGCGCTGAGACTTATCGGAATGCGATCCGGGTTCAGGCGGACCTCCTCGATCGGGTTCCAGTTGCGAGTTTCACCGGTCCAACGCTGCGGGTGACGAGCACGCGCTTGCTCGTACACTTTCTGCCGAGTCTCGAGGATCTCGACGTCTCGGCCGCTGTGACGATCCTTCTGGCGTGACGAATCGGATCGCGCTGTGCAGATGCTCGGTGTTGTACCCATCGACGAACGCCGCGATCCATTCGCGAGCCGCGCCGATCGATTCAAAGGCGCCACGCGGATATCCGGGGCGGTACTTCATCGTGCGGAACAGGGACTCGGAGTACGGGTTGTCGTTGACACGTCGCGAAACTCCGGAGAGTTCGAGATAGAGAGAACCTCGGCGCGTTCCTTCGGCGACAGCTTGTTTTTCGGCGGCGTGTTCGGACCTCGACGGCGATCCTCGCCGCCGTCCTCGGCGCGCCAGCGTTGAATCGTGCGCTCATCGATTTCGAGGACCTCGCAAACAGCAAACTGGCGGGCGCCGGCGGCGACTGTTTCGTCAACGAGCTGAAGGATCATGAGTCGCTCCTCCGGCTCGTGCTTTCGTCCCCGCCCCCCATAAGTGTCTCCAGTTTTTTTTGAGAGCGAGGAGCGCGGTGACCTCAGCGAGCGCCTTGTCCTTGCGATCGATCTCACGCTCGAGCCGCTCGACCTTCTTTTGCTCCGGAGACTTTCGACGTCGCCCTTTCTTGGGCTCCTCGAATGCACGAGCGGCCGCCTGCTCGACCTTCTTGCGCCACTCGTTGAGCTGGGCTTCGTGAATGCCGTTTCGCCTGAGAAACTCGCCGAGCTCTTCGTCAGAGAGCGCGGAAGCCTCCATTACGAGGCGAAACTTCTCGGCAGCGGGGAGGTCGTCGGGGCGCACAGGTAAACGTTCCACGAGGTGTCCGTTGGTCTTCACGATCTTCTCTTGTGAGGCCAGGTGTAGCCACCGCGAAAGAGTCGTTTGTGGAATGCCGACTTCCTTCGCGAGACGGCTCGCACTGATTCTGTTCGGCCCGCTCATACGTTCCACCATGCGAGCCTTCATGCCGTTCGAGTACTTCATCAACGGCGATTCCTCTCTCCGCCCCCGAGGGAAAAAGAAGAGTTCAGCGACTCAGCCGCCTTCCGATAAAACCGGGTCCCGCCTCGAGGCGGGACCCGCCTACGCCTATCGGCGGGGAAGAGGAGTCGCCCTACGGGCGACAACTATTCTGAGACAGGGGGGGCCCGTTGTGGTTTGCTCTCCGGGGGGCGGACGAGAAAGTGGTGGCTGACGGCTTCAGTCATTGGAGGCCTGAGGCGGTCGACGCTTGAGAATCTTGCGGGCCTTGATCCAGGCCATCGTTTCCAGCTCGCGTTTTGGCGCGGCCGGAAAATTGAGCTTGGCGCAGTTGTCGTCCGCCAGCGACTGCAGGGCGAAGCCGACGCCGTGGCAGTTCATGCAGACGCTCCGGACCATCTTATCGCTGGGGCGAAGGTTATCGTTTTGGTTGTGCTGGACGGTGACGTTGAGCTTGCCGCGGCGCTCGGTGGCAGTGCGTGGCATGTGACAGGTGGCGCATGAGACGCCGCTTCCGGGCTTGCCGGTGCCGGCGAGCTCGGCCTGCCAGAGCCGATGGTGCGACGAGTCGAGGTAGGCTGCGGTATGGGAGTCGGCGTGACATTTCATGCATGCCTCGGAGGCGGCGTACTGGACGTCGAAGCCATGGGCACCGTGGCAGGCATTGCAGGACAGTTCTTTGTGCAGTGCGTCCTTGTGCATGGGCAGGCGGGCCAAGGCTGGGGTCATGGGTGACATGCCGGCGGCGATGCGCATGCCGTGGCGGCCGAGGCCAAAGCCTTCGACTTCGTCCTCATGGCAGGCATTGCAGGAC
>CAZSSV010000362.1:0-2222 GCA_964609425.1 uncultured Isosphaeraceae bacterium
TTCAGGAGTCGGCGGAGGCAGAGGCGGCCGGTCGCCGGGTGGCGGGTGATGGCCGGGACGCGGGTGGCCGCCAGGCCGCCGCCGAGGCGGATGCCCCTCACGCCCGGGGGGGCCGCCTCGCCTGATCTCGCCTTCTGGCCCGTCGCCGGGCTGCTGGCCTGCCCCCGGCTCATGCGGCGGCGGCTCGAAGCCCTGCTCGAGGAGCCAACTCCGCATGGCCTCACGTTCAGCTGGCTCGAGCCGACCGTTCTCGTTGGCATCGAACTTGTCTCGGAGCTCGGCTCTCCAGTGCCCCTGTCGTTCGTGCCGCTGCCTGACGGATCGCCGGGCCTCTTCCCGCTCAGCGTCACTGAGCCGCCCGTCACCGTCGTGGTCGAAGTCCGCGACGAGATGGCCCGGATCTGGTGGAGGGGGGTGCATGCCGTGCCCTGACTGCAGACGCCGTCCCAGTTCCTGTCGCTGCTGCGGAGTCAACAGATCGATGAACTGTTCGAATCTCGTCCCCGCGGTTGACCGGCGTGCAGCGACCAGGTCGGACTCCTGCTGCAACAGCGCCCGAATCGCATCGCCGTCGACGTCTGCTGCATCCAACTGTTCTGCAATCGCCTCTTTCACTTCGTGCAGTTGCTGTCGAATGATCGCATTCTCGGCGTGGAATGCTGTGCGCAACTCCTCGAGCCGCTGTACTTGCTGTGGATCAAGATCCATCTCCGAAATGATCCTCGCGACATCTGCCGCCGGTCGATGCGGTTGGCGATTGCCCCAGGCCCCAATGAGGAATGAAGCGTTGAAAACCAGCGACAGCCCCAGAAGTACCAGGAGTACCGTGGTGCGGCTCATGGCGCTGCGGTCTCGGGGAGGAGGAGCATCACGCTGTACTGGTCCTGCAATTCGTGAGAACCCAGTGCCGCCATCGCCACCGTGTCGGTGCCCAGTGCTCGGGAGTTGCCGGGGTCATGGCCAAGGTGCCAGCCGCCCAGCGCGAGCAGGACGGCTGCTGCTGCTGCCGCTGCCCAGCCCCCGATCCGCGCCAGGACGGGTGCTCGGGTCGGCATGAGTCTGTGCACGCGCCTGTGCAGGGCGGGGCTGACCTCGTGTTCAACGGCGAGGCCTCCGCAGCGGATGGCCACAGCGAGGCTCCGCAGATCAGGATCCGACGCCAGCGCGGCCTCAATCTGGTCTGCCGATGCGTCCGGGGCTTCCATCCATGCCGCCATGTCCATGCAGGATGGGTCGCTCGCGATTGGTGCTCGCAGGATGCCCGCCCGGAGGGCGTGCTCAACAGGGTCGAATTGCTGGCGCTGGTCTGTCATGTGCGGTCCTCAGTCTGTACGTTCGATCCAACGGGGCCATCCCCTGGTCCGGAGGGGCGGAAGTGGGTTCTCAGGCGTTCCATGGCCTTGTGCTTGGTGCTTCGAATGGTCTGGGGATTGACGCCCAGGGCGTGGGCGACCTCGGAGACGTCCATGCCGTCCTCAAACAGCATCGAGAGCACCAGTCGCTGCCGAGCCGTCAGCAGGTGTGTGGGAATGGCTGGCCCGACCGGCGGGGCGTCGGCGATGCTTGACACCGCCCCTGCTGCCTCGTCGATCGGCCGTGTGTCGAGGCTTCGCCTGCGAAGGGCGTCGATGGCCACGCTTCGAGCGATCAGGGTGATCCAGGTTGAGATTCCGGACCTCGCCGGATCGTAGTTTCTGAGCAGCCTGCGGTCGTTTCGCAGCAGTTTGATGTAGACCGCCTGGACGATGTCATCGATGTCCTCCCCATGGGGTGTTCGGCCCGTGGGGCAGACCCTTCGGATCGAGGCCACCACCAGACGAATGGTCTGGTCACTGAAGGCCCTCCAGGCCTCGGCGTCGCCGCGAATACAGGTTTCAAGGTCGAAATCCATCGGTGGGTCGGCCCACGATACGCTGCTCGGCGGTCAGACATCGCCGCTGAAGCGGGGATATTCGGTCTGGCCGAGACGTATTGGGAGGGAGGTGGTGATGCTCGCCACCTGCAATTGAGGAGACGATCACCATGGCACTGAGATTTATGGCGGCGGCACTGATTCTGGGCGTGGCGTGTGGGGCGAGTGGTACAGCAACGGCTCAGGACCAGCCCGGGGGCAGCCCGGGTGGCGATCGGCCGGGCGACCTTGACCGTGGCGAGCGACCCCAGCGAGGTGCCGGTGGCGAGCGCGGGGCCAGGGGCGAGCGGCCCCAGCGAGGCGCGGGCGG
>CAZSSV010000363.1:0-2210 GCA_964609425.1 uncultured Isosphaeraceae bacterium
CTGGACCCATCAAGAGTCGGCGTCCCCCCGTTGAAGGGCTCGCATCATTCGGCGGATGTCTGTCGGGACCCGCTCGTCCCACACCAGCAGGTTCTCGCCGACATCCCGAAGTGCCTCACCGACCGCCCGCCACCGCGCCGCCTCAACAGTGGCGCGATCGGCATCTGCCACAGTCGTCGCGGTGATCAGTGTCGATATCAGGAAGACCCCGGTTGGCACATGAAGCACTTCGGCCGGCAGCCCGAAGATGCTTCAATTCTGTGCGCCTGGTTTGGTACTCGGGCGGCGGCCCACGATGGGTTGAGGCGCCGCAGCACGCTTCCACGGCACTTGGTGGAGAAGCGCGGAGGCTTCTTACGCCGTCGCCGCAGCCTCGCGGTAGTCGTACACGCCCCAGCCCGACTTGTTCCCGAGCCTACCAGCCTCGACCAGCTCTACGAGCTTGTCGCACGGCTTGTACTTGTCCGGATGGCCCAGCCCATGGTGCAGAACGAGCATGATGTCGCGGCAGACGTCCAGGCCAATGAGATCGGCCAGTCGCAGCGGGCCCATCGGAAACGCGCAGCCGAGCTTCATGATGCCGTCAATAGCCTCGGGCTCGGCCACGCCATCGTTCCAGGCGTGGAAGGCCTCGTTGATCATGGGCATGAGCACGCGGTTACTGACAAATCCAGGGTGATCGTTGGCGGCGATCGGCGTCTTGCCCATCGCCTCACCGAGCGTCATGGTTCGGTCGAGCGTGTCCTGGCTGGTCGCCGGGCACTTGATGACCTCAACGAGCTTCATCACCGGCACGGGATTGAAGAAGTGCATGCCGATCACCCGGTCAGCCGCTGCCCCCACGGAATCGGCGATGCTCGAAATGGAGATCGACGAGGTGTTGGTGGCCAGGATGCATGTGTCCGAGAACGTCTCAGCCATCTGCGTGAAGATCTTCTTCTTGAGGCTTTCGTTCTCGGTCGCTGCCTCAATGGCGAACTGCGATTCGCACGCCATGCACGTCTCGGTCCCATAGCCAATGCGGCCCAGAGCGGCGTCGGCCTGCGCCTGCGTCATGCGTTCCTTGGCCACGTTGCGGCCGACGGTCTTGTCGTGGTACGCCTTGGCCCGGTCGAGCTGCTCCTGCGAGACATCAACCTGACAGACGTTGATGCCGGCCATCGCGGCGGTCAGCGAGATTCCGCTGCCCATCGTTCCGGCGCCGATGACGGTGATATGGGTGACGTCTGACATGGTGAAAGCTCCTGTAGGTGGGGAGCCGAGCATTGTATCGAGCCCCCACGACTGCCTGCGTGAGGCGGGCGCCTCCCCCGCATGCCACTGAAGCGGGTGCTCGAGCCGCTACACCGGGCACGGGCCCCAATCGCTGATGAGCGTCAGCAGATCAGACACACCGACCACGCCGTCGTAGTCCAGATCGGCCGATCCGCCCTTGTATCCATACTGGCTGATCACCAGCAGCAGGTCATCGGTATCGACAAAGCCGTTGCCGTTGAGGTCAGCCAGACAGTCGCACTCGTCAGGAATGCCGTTGCCGTCCACGTCATCGGCGGTGCCGTCTTCGATCTCACATGTGTCGATCTGGCCGTTGGCGTTGCAGTTGAAGGCGGGGTCATCGAGTTGGCAGGAATCGAGCACGCCGTCGGCGTTGCAATCAAGTGTCGGATCGTCACTGAGCTCACATGTGTCGATCTGGCTGTTGGCGTTGCAGTTGAAGGCGGGGTCATCGAGTTGGCAGGAATCGAGCACGCCGTCGGCGTTGCAATCAAGTGTCGGATCGTCACTGAGCTCACATGTGTCGATCTGGCCGTCGGCGTTGCAGTCCGTGTCCGTGCCCTGCTCGATATCACAGGCGTCCGGAAGTAGGTTGCCGTTGCAGTCGGGCACCCAGCCCTGCACAATTGCGAACGCATCGGGAATGCCATCGCCATCGCAGTCCTCGCAGTCGTCGGGGTGACCGTTGCCGTCGATGTCCGACTGTGTGCCTTCCAGAATCTCAATTGGATCCGGGATGCCATCCTCGTCACAGTCATACTCACACTCGTCGGGTATGCCGTCCTGATCGACGTCAAGGACCGTGCCGTCCAGGATGTCCTGCATGTCATCGACGCCGTTGCCATTGCAGTCTTCGCACACATCCCAGATGAGCGTCCAGCCGCCATCGGTCCATGAGCCGTTGATCTGATCGGGCTCGTTGCCGCAGACGGTAG
>CAZSSV010000364.1:0-2197 GCA_964609425.1 uncultured Isosphaeraceae bacterium
GGCGAAGAACTGGAAGTGGGGGCGTTTGAGCCGGCCGAACTGGATGCCATGGCCAGGAACGGCGAGTTCCGGGACGGGAAGTCACTTGCGGCGATCCATCTCTGGAGACTCCACAGGGGGATCGTGTGATGGGTGTGGCGGACCGTGACTACGCGCGAGCAGGGGGCCACGCCGGCGGGGGGGTGCGACCGAGCCTGGGCGCCCCGAAGCCGTGGACACGGACGGTCAATGCGTGGCTCATCATCATCTGCGTCGCCGTGTACGTCATCGACGGGTTTTTCCCAGGGGGTGGGGGGGCCATTGAAACCGGCCGGTACTGGGCTGAAACACCCAGCGGAACCTGGACCGAAGTCATCGATACGCCGTTCTATGGAGATCAGCTTCGCTCAGAAGACACAGCCTTGGGGGCGGAGCCGGTCGTCAGGACCTTGGTGCTGCAACGCGCGGATGGATCTCTGGAGAAGGAGACGATCCACGCATTTCCGATTCTCGTGAATGGAGAGACGGTTGCCTACGCCGAAGGCAGCGGGACCACTCCACTCCGGCAGGCGATGCACTTTTCAACCAAGAAGGTGATTGGGGGCGCTCAACTCTGGCGACTCATCGGGTTCCAGTTTTTGCACGCAGATCTCTTTCATCTCATGTTCAACATGATCGCGTTGTACTTCTTCGGACCGCTCATCGAACAGGTGCTGGGAGGCAAGCGGTACCTGGCGTTTTACCTGCTCTGCGGCATTGCCGGTGGATTGATGTATCTGCTCCTCAACCTGGCCGGCTACGCATGGGTGGACATGCTGCATTTCAGGGAGATCCCCGGATTGTTGTTCAATGCGACGGGAACACCGCTCATCGGCGCCTCAGCGGGCGTCTTCGGTGTGCTTGTCGGCGGCGCGTTCTTGGCGCCGAACGTCATGGTGTTGCTGTTTTTTGTGTTGCCGATGCGATTGGCCACGGTCGCATGGGTGCTCATCATCATTTCCGTCGTGTCGATCTTCTTCGGAACGGCCAACGCCGGCGGCGAGGCGGCCCATCTGGGTGGCGCGCTGGCAGGGTTCGGGTTCATCAGGCACCCCGATCGCCTGCACCGCTTCTTCGATTGGCTGGGCCGATTTGACCCCACATCACGGCACTTCCGAAGCGGGGGCGGCCCTCGGCCGGAGCGGGTACCACGGCACGACGAAATCGATCGCATCCTTGCCAAGATCTCAAGAGAAGGTTTGCAAAGCCTCTCAAAGCGTGAACGGAAGATCCTGCAGGACGCCTCCCGCCGAGACGGCACCGCGTGAACGGACCGCTTCGATTTGAGATCGACGCTTCTTCGGTGTCGTGCGCAGCACGCGGCGGGCGGCTCAGCGTTGCGCACGGCAGCTTTGCTACACCAGCATTCATGCCGGTGGGAACCCGGGCGAGCGTCAAAGGTTTGCTCCCCTCTCAGGTTCGCCAGACGGGTGCGCAGATCATCCTCAACAACGCACTTCATCTGATGCTGCGGCCGGGTGACGAACGCATTCGAGATCTCGGCGGAGTTCACGAGTTCATGAAGTGGCCCGGGCCAATCCTCACGGATTCGGGTGGCTTCCAGGCCTGGTCGCTCGCGGACACGAACCGGATCGACGACGATGGCGTGACGTTTCGCTCGCCGATCGATGGGAGCCGGCACCATGTGTCCCCTGAGCGTGCCATCCAAGTCCAGAACAACCTGGGTGCCGACATCATCATGGCGTTCGACGACTGTCCGCCTTCGGTGGCGTCGTCCGACCGGCTCAAGTCGCACAGGCCCGTTCTGGCCGCTGCCCATGAGAGGCAGGTCGGCCGCGATCATCACAGGAGGCTCGTGGATGCCGTCGACCGGACCGGGCGATGGTTGGAGCGGTGCGTCCAGGCACATGGGCGGCCGGACGAGCAGGCCCTGTTCGGAATCGTACAGGGCGGTCCGGATGCCGCCCTCCGGGCTCGCTCCGTCGAGCAGGTCGTGTCGCTGGACCTGCCGGGCTACGCCATCGGCGGGGTGGCGGTTGGTGAGTCGTCCGAGGCGATCAAGGCCACCGTCGGGCTGACCGCACCGCTGCTCCCGCAGCAGAAACCGCGATACCTGATGGGCGTGGGCTACGAACGCGATCTGGTCGCGGCCATTCGCGCCGGAGTCGACATGTTCGACTGCGTCCTGCCGACCCGTAACGGCCGCAACGGCGGGGCA
>CAZSSV010000365.1:0-2180 GCA_964609425.1 uncultured Isosphaeraceae bacterium
CTGGCCCTGCGAGACCCGCTGATGCTCAGCGGCCAAACCATGGTCATTCCGGTGGGCATGGCCCAAGCCCTCCAGCACTTCAATGGTGAGTGGACCCAAACCGAGATCGCGACGAACTTGAAGGCGCCTCCAGAAGCCATTGCGGCCCTGGTGGACAAGCTGGACGAGCTGGGCCTGCTCTGGGGCCCCACGGCCACCGACCTTGAAGCTCAGACCATGACTCGACTGCACGCCGATGGCGTCCTCCCACTTCGGCAGAGTCAGATGCTGGGTGATACTCCCGAGGCGTGCCGCAGCACACTGGAGTCCTGGCTCACCGCCTCCGAAGACCCGGAACTCTCCTTTGATCCGGCTGGCCTCTGCACCCCAAGAATGGACTTCGACAAGGCGTGCGAGGTGTATGCCGGGCTGTACCACGCCGTGCTTGGGAAGTCGTATGACCGCGTGCTGGTCATGGACCACAGCCAGATTGGGTTCGGCGATGGCGTCGTTGGCACGCGGCTGGGGTTCCAGAGCCCACTGGGGCGTTTGGAAGCGGACACGGACTTCATCGATCGCCTGTCGGACCGCCTCGGCAGTGGGTTGATGGCCGACGAGTTGGACCATGTGGCGGCCCATGGGATTGAGATGCAGGTCCCCTGGATCCAACGATGCCTGGGCGCGCCTCGGATCATCGGCATCCTGATCCCAGACCCGCTGGCAGCATTCGAAGAGGATGGTGAGCGTGTGAGCCTCACCGCATTTGTCGAGGCGGCCCGCGCTGTGATTGCAGAGTCCGAAGGGTCGACGCTGGTGATTGCAGCCGGCGACCTGAGCCACATCGGCCCGCAGTTTGGTGAGCCCCGGGCCATCGACGAGCAGCGACTCGCGGAAGCCGACCGAGCAGACCGCGAACTCCTCGCGACGTTTGCCAAAGGCGATCCCGATGCATTCGTGTCGGCCGTCAAGTGGAATGCCAACGCAAGCCGCTGGAGCGGCGTCGGGCCCATGGCTGCCATGCTGGGCATTGTGCAACCGAGTGCCGTCGAACTCATCGATTACCAGCAGCATGCAATCGACGAGCACAAGAACGCCGTCATTGCTTCCGCTGGGCTGGTGCTTGGCGCGTGATCGCAGTTGTCCAGCGGGTCTCCGAGGCCTGGGTGGATGCCGAAGGTGGGCCGGATCGAGCGGGGATCGGACAGGGGCTCATGGTGCTCGTCGCCGTCGAGCCGCGCGATACCGAGGCCGACATCGACTGGATGGCCCGCAAACTGGTCAACCTGCGGGTGTTCGCTGACGAGGCGGGCCGCCTGGACAGGTCCGTGGCGGACGTCGGCGGCGCGGTGCTGCTTGTGAGCCAGTTCACGCTGGCTGGCTCCTGCATGAAGGGCAATCGGCCGAGCTTTCTCGGTGCAGCCCCGCCCGAGCAGGCAGCCCCTGCCTGTGAACGCCTGGCGGCCACGATCGTGCGGCTGGGAATCCCGACCCGCACAGGGGTCTTTGGAGCCTCCATGCGGGTTGGGCTCGTCAATGAGGGTCCGGTCACCCTGATTCTGAAGACGCCCTCCTGAGCCCTCCAT
Organism: uncultured Isosphaeraceae bacterium; assembly: GCA_964609425.1. Lineage (GTDB taxonomy): Bacteria > Planctomycetota > Phycisphaerae > Phycisphaerales > SM1A02 > UBA12567. The sequence continues at coordinate 1,563 of CAZSSV010000365.1, forward strand.
CGCCCCTCACGCACAATCCGGCACTTTTTCTCCGAGGAGCGGAACCTTCCACCACCGCGTGGCGAACAGTAGATCAATTCACAAGCCCCCCCCACAAGGAGCCTGTACGTTGGCGGTCAACGGCGGGCTCTTTTCTTTGCCATGACGTTGGGCCGATTCCCGAGGGCCGAAGCCGACCTGAGGCCACGAGGGTGGCGGCCTGGTTTCCGGTCGCCCCAGGCAACCCATCTCCCACAGGGACCGCTCACGCTTCGGCCAACACTGCCATCACGGCCTGCATGTCCTCCCAGACCTGCCTTCGCACGACGTCGGTGTAGTTCCGCAGGATGTACGAAGGGTGGAACGTCGGCATCACGGGAACGCGGAGCGGCGTCTGGTCATCCTGCCACGCCGCCATCCGGCCTCGCAGACGGGTGATGCCGATGTCGGTCGCGCACAGCAGCTTGGAGGCTGGCCCCCCGAGGGCAACGATGATCCGGGGGCGAATGATTCGAAGCTGGGCAAAGAGCCATGGGGCGGAAATCGCCACTTCATCCGGTCGCGGCGCCCGGTTCCCGGGAGGCCGAGCCTTCAGGACGTTGCAGATGTACACCTCCGCTCGGACAAGCCCCATCGCAG
>CAZSSV010000366.1:0-2173 GCA_964609425.1 uncultured Isosphaeraceae bacterium
CCCCCAGTTTCGCCCCCCAGTTTCGCCCCCCACTTCGCCCCCCAGTTTCGCCCCCCCCAGCCGGGGCCAGCCGGGGCGACCGGGGCATGGGGCGTCACCGACAACAGCACGCGCAGCACACCCCCCTCCGGCGGTTCACAGCACCCCGCGTGCGGTGAGGAGATGCGACATCGTCTGTGTCCCCCCGCGCGGAGACGCGCCGCCGTGGCATCTCCAACGGCTCCGCGGCCCTCAGCCGTCGGCCCGGTACACCATGATGATTCGATTCCCGGGCGGAACAACCTCAACGTCCGTCATGAACGCCCGAATGAGACTCAGCCCCCTCCCGGAGGCGATCGTCAGGTTTTCCTCAGCAGTTGGGTCTGGAACGGCGTCCGGATCGAAACCCGGTCCTTCGTCGCCCACTTCCAACCTGACCGCACCCCGACCGATCTTCGCAACGACCTCGACGATCCGCTGCTCGTCACCCACATGCCCGTGTCGAACCGCATTGGTGATCGCCTCCTCCAGCGACAGACGCACAGCAAAGGCAGCCGTCTCTCCAAAGCCGAGTTCCTCAAGCGCGGTCTGCACCGCCTCGATGACGCCATGGCACTCCTCACGTGTACCGCAGGTGCGCCACGAATGACTCCATTGCTCTGCGCCATTCATCGCCTCAATGCACCCGCTCGAGCGCGTTGCCGGCCGACGCCGTCATGCGGATCGGCCGCCGCCGAGCACCGCCCACCTCACTGCCACGGGCAGGCATCACGCGCCGCCGAGCAGGTCCGCTCTTGCCGCGGCGTAGTCATCCGCCATGGCAAGAACCTTGTCAAGGCGTGTGATGCGAAAGACCTCGCAGATCGGATCACCGACATTGATCATCCGCAGGCCGCCGCTCTGATCCTGCAGGCGGCTGTTGAGCGTGATCAACATGCCGAGCGCCGAGGAGGACAGGTGCTCGACATCCGTGAAGTCCAGAACCATGCTCGGTGAGGGGGCCTCCGTGACGACCGTGTCAATCTCCTCGCCAATCTCGCGGATGGTCAACTCATCGAGTACGTGCCGATCCAGCAGCCGCACCTCGACAATTCCGCCATCGTGCCGGACACGGACATGCTTGAACTCGTGTGACATGACACGCTCCTCGGCGTCTGGCCTTTGCCACTCACTTCGAGCGGCGGCTCCAGCCGGTCCGTGGCCGCGGCGACCGCGGCATCGATCCACTCACTGTGAGAAAGCCGACCCCAGACGCAATTCCTCGTTCAGACCGGGGAACAACTGGTCCTCGTTCTCATGCTGAAGAATGATCTCCGGCCGAAGCAGGATCAGCATGGTGTTCTCTTCGGTCGCCGTAATGCGGTTGGCGAAGAAGCGATTGATGTACGGAATCTTCGAGAGCAAGGGCACACCCGCCTCGGTCTCATACTCGTCGGCCGTCCGGTATCCGCCGAGCATGGCGGTGCCCTTGTCCGGAACGGATGTCGTCACGCGGAGCTGCTGCACACTGACGACCGGCAGCTGAATCTGCCCGATGAACGGGGAGGATCCACCGCCGCCAATTCCGCCACCGCCAGCGGCACCGGTCGCAAACGCGTTCGAAATGGCGTCGAGTTCGGACTTCTGGAAGTTGACATTCATCGTCACATACCGACGATCGGACGACGCAGCACCCTTGATGTGCAGCATGACGCCGACGTTCAACGTCGCGACTTGGGGGACAAAGGCACCCGATCCGGTGCCGGCCGCGGCCGTCAGACTCGCCACGTAGGCCTGTTCTGTCGTGATCGCGATCCACGCGCCTTGGCCGTTGAAGAACGTCAGCCGCGGTGAGGCCAGCGAGAGCGATCGCTCGTCCGCCTGCGTGGCTTTCACCAGGAGATCGACCTGGATGTCGTCCAGATACTTCATGCCGAAGCCGAGTGCCGGCGCATTCCCGAGCATCTGCTGCGCAAACAGGGGCGCGCCGCCGGACGCAATCGACTCGACGAGGCTCAGGCTGTTGTTCACAACGCCAATCGGACTCCAGCCTGGATTCTGGGCACCCAGCCTGATCGGAGCACCGATGTTGGCACCACCATTGAGGAGGTACTCGAACCCGGTTTGGTCCGCATTGGGAACTCCGCTCGCAGCACCCCAGTTGATGGTGTTTGCGGGGGCGACCGGTTGTCCGTTCTCGTCAACCTGATTCACC
>CAZSSV010000367.1:0-2173 GCA_964609425.1 uncultured Isosphaeraceae bacterium
GTCTTCTGTTGAGTCGGGAATCGTCTCCGGCTACTACTGCTGCAGTCAGGACTATCTCTACGCCGACAGCAGTCCGTCGGTCGCCGACTGCTCGGTCAATCCGTACGGGTGCGCGTATGGCAAGTATTCCGCCATCTGGCGGTTTGATCTCAGCGAGATGGCCGGCGCCACGGTCCACAGCGCGGTCGTCTCCCTCGCCTGGTCTGGCTACTGCAGCGGTTCGGGAGACATCGGCTACGAGCCGGTGTCGGGTCCGCTCAACAACTCCATTGCGCAGATAATCGCCAACACGCCGGCGGAGTCGCGCACGGCCTCGCTCGGGTACAGCCCCAACGAGATTCAGGTCGGCGCATCGGTGCTCGCTGAAGCGGTCGAAGCCGGCGGCCTCGCGGTCTACATGGCAACTGATTACTACAGCTGTCAGATGAGCGGCACGGTCACGATATCGATCGACTACACCCCTGCCGATACGCAGCCCTGCCCGAGCGACGTCAGTGGTGATGGTGAAGTTGGCACCACGGACCTGCTCATCCTGCTTGCCGACTGGGGGCCCTGCGCCGGCCAGTGCGATGGCGATCTGGACGGCGACGGCGTCATTGGGACCAATGACCTGCTGGGCCTGATCGCGGCGTGGGGCGCGTGCCAAGGCTGACCCGGCCCTTGTATCTGGCGGGCGTACACTGCCAGAATGATCGGTGACCACCTCAAGCCCTATGTCGACGCCATGGCCGCGCATGGTCCGGGCTTCGACGCGACGCTGTGGCGAAGTCCCGCCGCGCAACAGGCCAGGTTCGAGGTGGCGGTGCAGATGCTGCCATGTGGCGGCATGCGGGTGGCCGATCTGGGGTGCGGGACGGGCGACCTTGCGTCCTTCCTCTTGGAACGGGGCCTGGCGCCTGCCGCCTATCTGGGCGTCGATGCGCAGCAGGAGATGGTGGATGCGGCTCAGCGTGCGGCCGATCTTGACGTTGAGACGTCCTTCCAAGTCGTCAATCTGGCTGAGGGCACGGGGCCGCTGGCGGCGTGGAAGCCCGATGTCTGCGTCATCTCCGGCACGCTCAACACCATGACCCAGCAACTCGCCATCGACGTCGTCGGCCGGGCGTTTGAGGCGTCCCGCGTCGGCGTAGTCTTCAACTTCCTGTCAGACCGCCCGCATGAGCGATTCGCAGGCAAGGACACCTCGCCGGCGAGCCGCTTCGCGACGATTGAGGTGCTCGACTGGTGCCTGAGCACGACCCCGCGCGTGCAGTTGCGTCAGGATTATCTGGATGGCCATGATGCGACGATCGCCATGACCCACGTACGGTCCTGAACGTTCGCGCGTATCGTGTCTGGAAGTATCTCGACCCGGGCGTGGAGGAGATCGCGCATGATTTCGACCTTGGTACTCTTGACGACATTGTCCGCCCCGGCACTGCATCCGGACGCCCAGGCCATGCTCGATTCAGGGTTGTTCGACGTGGACGCCATGCTCCAGATGGATCCTGCGGTGCTCCAGCAGCAGTTCAAAGACTTCTCGCCTCAGTGCGGCATCGAACTCGCGATCGTCGAAGATCACGTCGTCCAGGCCGGCGAGGTGTCGATTCCCTGCCGGTACTACAACCCCGACCCGGAAACGCGGCTGCCACTCCTGGTGTGGATGCACGGAGGTGGATGGGTTCTTGGCTCGCTCGGAACGGCCGACCCGATGTGCAGGCTGATGGCGGCGAGGGCCGGCGTCGCGGTCCTGTCCATCGACTACCGATTGGCACCTCAGCATCCGTTTCCGGCGGCCGTGGAAGACTGTGAGGCCGTTGCCCGCTGGGCCTTCGACCACGCCGACGAACTCGGCATCGATCGGGCCCGCATTGCGGTGGGTGGTGACAGCGCGGGCGGCAATCTCGCCGCTGTGACAGCCGCAGCGATCGGTGCCGACGCCGGTGGCCCCACACTCGCGGCGCAGTTCCTCGTCTTCCCCGCACTCGATGCGCTCGCCGAGACGCCGTCCAGGACAACCTTCGCCCGGGGGTACTTTCTGGGAGCCCGTCATATGGACTGGTTCTACGACGCATACGCGCCCGATCGATCGGTATGGAGCGACCCAAGGCTGAGCCCACTGCGAGCCGACCGGTTTGACCAACTCCCCCCGACGGTCCTGCTCCTGGCCCAAGCGGATGTACTTCGTGACGAG
>CAZSSV010000368.1:0-2166 GCA_964609425.1 uncultured Isosphaeraceae bacterium
CCGACGGTCTTCATGAAGAACCCGGCCGCCCTTTCTGACGCCACGCGCGACATCGTCATTCCATCGATCTGCCGGGAGCATGGACCTCAGGTGGACTTTGAGGGCGAGCTCGCCGTCATCATCGGCGCGGATTGCCGAGATGTTTCACGCGACCGCGCGCTCGCGTTCATCGGAGGCTACGCAGCAGCCAACGACCTCACCGCCCGTTGGTGGCAGAAGCAGGGATCCGGCGGCCAATGGGTCAGAGGAAAGAGTTTCGATGGGTTCTGCCCGATGTCCGATCCCGTCGCGCCTGACCGTGTTGCCGACCCGCAGCGTCTTCGCATCACCACGCGTCTCAATGGCGAGCTCATGCAGGACGGGTCAACCGCCGACATGATCTTTCCCGTGCGGGATCTCGTCGCGGAGCTCTCGCGCGGCATGACCCTGCTCGCGGGGACGGTCCTCCTGACCGGAACCCCCCCGGGCGTCGGCGCGGCACGTACCCCCCCCCGCTACCTCGCCCCGCGCGACCTCATCGAAGTCGACATCGAAGGCGTCGGGCGAACTCAGAACAGCGTGGTTGAACAGACCGAGTGACACGCCTCAGTGGCGGTCCACACCAACGGCCTTGGCATCGTCGACACGTTTGTGATCTTCGACGGCCCGTGCGGCCAGGGCGGCGCGATACGCCTCAATCCCAAGTGGCTCCGGCAGCAGCCCGTCGACGGTGACGGTGCCGGCGAGCGGGCTCATTGAGAGTTCACGCGCGACGATCGGGCGGATTCGATCGGACGTCCGCAGACGCATTTCAGGCTCGAACTCGTCGACCTGCGCCCAAATCTGGGCTCGCTCCTGGAATGAAATGGTCGGGTCCGTCATGACTTGCAGGAACGCAATCTCAGCGGACCGGCCAAGCACCGCAATGAGATCCTTCATTCTGGCCGTGCCCAGCTTGGTGTCGTAGTCCATGCTCTCATGGGTACGGAAGTAGTTCGTGACATCGTTGGCGAATCCAATCGCCTCCTTGTAGACCTCGGGCCTGCGCTGCCCGATTCCGACGCGGTAGGCATACCGCAGGGACGACACCACGTCGGTCGGTGCCACGTGCGGCTGCCGGTCATACTCGCCCTTGGTCTTCTCCATCACGAAGACGTCGAGATCTCCGTCGTACTTGTGATTCGGAGGGCTCGCGCCGGTGCCGAACAGGCTGTCCAGGCGGTCCATCATCGCCTGCGCCCGGTCAAGTTCGCCCGCGCGATACGCCTCGCGGATGGCCGAAGACATGAAGTTCTCCATGAAGGGCATGAACGTCTCGCCGCCGGCCCCACGAGCGTCGATGTACCTGATGTACAACTCCTCGAACATGTCATCGATGGTTTCGATGAATCGCGGCTCTGGAAAGCGGCCCGGCATGACCGCCGAATATGGGTCGTAGGTGATGCGACCGGATCGAGCCAGATCCTGGAGTGAGTGCAGCTGCTGGCGATCGATGTTGATCGAGTGGTGCACTTTGTCCTTCTTGACGCGATGTTGCCCGAGCTGGCTTCCGAGCCGCGCAAAGTACAAGGCGTGCGCCTGCGGATGGCGCCAGTCGAGCGGGCCGAGCTCCCGGGTGTATTCGGCCATCTTGTCAGGGCGCATGTTGTAATCGTCGACGAGCGCCCGGTATCGCAGGTGGGCCAGCAGCGTGTCCCAAGCCTGGTCTAGCTGCTCGTCGGCCATCAAAACGCCAAAGGCGGCAAAGAGCGTATCGTCGCTGTCCTCCAGTAGTTGCTCGGCATCGAGTTGATCGGCGATCCACGACTGGCCGGTCACACTGTCCCACCACGCGACCTTGCGAAGAAACTCGGCGTCCAGCGTCAACGCCTCTGCTTCGCCCGCAAAGCGAGCGTACTCCGCCTTGAGCCGATCGATCAACGTCTGGACCGCAGGCGTGCGTTTGATGGCCGCATCGAGGGTCTTGGGCGCATCGGCGATCTTCTGAATCCAGGCGGTCATGTCGTCGTGATCCGCAGGAGGTTCGCCAAGCAGATCGTGCCACTCCTTGGCGAACTGCCGTTTGTAGTACGGGTGCGCGTCATCGCTGACGCCATCCACCTTGTGCCCAAGCCAGAAGGCGAGATCCTTGTAGAGAAGGACCTCTTCGGGGTTGTACCGAAGTCCCTCGTTTCGCACGAGGTCGAT
>CAZSSV010000369.1:0-258 GCA_964609425.1 uncultured Isosphaeraceae bacterium
TAGATCAAAAACCCTCTTAACGAGAAAATGAACGAAGGGCGGAGGGGTCGTCGTAGAGCGCATTCAGTTGCGTCTGCGGGACGTCAGTACCTGATGAGTGGGAGGCGCACTGGCTTGCCACAGCAAGGCGAGAGGCGGCGTCGAGATGGCTGCATAGGAACCGCCCGAAGTTGCCGAATACGAGCTTTTGGAATTCACCTCTATCGAAGGTTTGCTGCGGCCAGTCTCGGTTCACAGTGTCAGAGTCGCCCCCAGTGC
>CAZSSV010000369.1:268-2162 GCA_964609425.1 uncultured Isosphaeraceae bacterium
AGTGAGTTCTGGTTTGAATCCAGAGACCACTACGGTGTTTGCCTGGTTTGGCGCCGGCTTGATTGTGCACCCGCGCTGTACCTCCTCCAGCGAGGCAGGAGGTGTGAACTCGACTGAATCCATGACGATTGTTGGTGAGTTCGGCCCGACGCGAAATCGATCGCGGATGTCTCGCAGCAGCTGGGACTTGCCAGAATTGTTGGGACCGACCAGCACCGTGAGATCGCCGACACCGAAGGAGCTCGCACCGAGTGTCACGGTCGTAATGCGCATGCGCCCGGGTAGCTCTCTCGTGGGGCTTCGGCAAGCACCGCTACGACGCGCTCGTAGCCGGGGGTGCCGTTCTCGACTGGATGGCGGCGCAGCCGTGGCTCCATGGTGTGTCTAACGCCTGCAGTTAAGCTGCGGGCGGCGAAGCCGACCGTCAGCTTCAACGGCACGTTAGATTGCGGGCCACGAGCCCCTTGCGTCGGCTCGCCTACTGGTGGTCGGTTCGCGCTTTCCGTGGGTGTCGGGTGGGGCCACACTGCCCGTGCGTGTGCTTGGTAGGCGGCCCTGGACCCGCCACCGTATCGGCTACGCGGCGATCAGCTGAGGGAGGTTGACCGAGCCGTTGCGAGCTGCTCGGCCGACGAGCTGGCAGACGTGGTGAACGACCCTGTGGCGCGTGGGAAGACGATCGTACATCGCCGGGTCGGCTTGCACGATGCGCGCAGACGTGCCGGGAATACTGAAGGGCTCCAGCTTGAAGGTGAACCAGGAACTGGCGCCCTCGATTTCGACAAGAACCAGCACGGGAAACGACGCGTTCGGATCGGACGCTTCGGCGGGCACTTGGATGTCGAGGACTTTGACGTTCACGCTGGTTCCTGCTGGATGACAAGAACAGTATAGCCCCAGAGTTGAGCGAACTCGACGAGAGGCAGGCCGTATGCGGTTCCCCGGGGATCGCGGACAAGAACGAAACCGTCACGGGCGATGCCATCAATGACGACCCAGTGGCCGATCTGAACGCGACCATGAGGTTCGAGGAGCGCGGCCCAAGTGCCGTGCAGCTGAGTGAGAACGTCAACGAGTTGCAGTGTGACGACGAGCTCGGCAGCTAGAGAGCCGCCCCTCCAGCTCATACCGGATAGCTCCTGCAGTCGTTCGGCAATGTCAGCGGGTCGGCTCGGCCCAGCGAGCCCCTGTTCAACCATCTCCAGAGAAGACGCGATGCCGCGGTCCCGGAGAAGCATGACGGCGCAGGCGATGCCACAGCCATCCGGGTCGCGCTGGACCACAATTGGAGCTGCGTCCAGCCGTGGAACCTGGGTCCAGGGGAGTCTGCGTGGTTCGGATGCCTGGTCGTCGTGGTCCGGCATCTGGGCTTCTACCGCGCAGCGCTATGAAGGGTCGCGTTGAGCGCTGCTGGATGATCGGCTCAGTGGGGCCGGTCGCGCAGCCCCGATACCGGACTGCCCGCCACCAACGCCTCGCCCCGAATCTAACGCCTGCAGTTAAGCTGCCGGCGACGAAGGAGCCGGTCTGCTTCAACGGCACGTTAGCTGCGGGGCACCGTCAGCAGGGGTGAAGCGGTGCCCCAGGTGTGTACGGGATAGCCTGCCGTCGAACGGCGAGCAGGCAGATGGAATCGATATGAGCATCGTGGAACACGTCTGGGGTCGAAGTGGTGAGCGGCTTGCCCAGGGGCTGCTGGTGGCGTCGCTCATCGAGTACCCAGACTTCAGAAGGGCCCTGCTGGCGGTCCTTGGTGTGTCGGAAGACTACTCAAGGGTTGCCGAGGAGGAGCCGGGAAAGAGGGTGCGATACGACATCGTGCTTCGTCGGCCGAGCATGGATGGGAGCGTTCGGCTGGAGTTGAAGCTCCGCAGTAAGTTCACGCGTGGTCAAG
>CAZSSV010000370.1:0-2126 GCA_964609425.1 uncultured Isosphaeraceae bacterium
GAAGGGTGGTCAGAGTGTGTCAAGCCGGAGTTCATGCAGGGGTATCTGGAATTCAATACGGGCGTGTGTGGATCGGTCGACGATGTCCGGCGTGACCTTCAAGAGAAACTCGAGTGGGGGTATCAGATCGCCTCCGAATACGACGCTACGTTTCTCTGGAGCGGAACGCACCCATTCTCGCGGTGGGACCAGCAGTCGCTGACGCCGGACGATCGGTATCAGTGGCTCATGGACACAATGCAGTTCGTTGCACGACGGCTCGTATGCTTCGGGCTGCATGTGCATGTGGGTGTGGACAGCGGCGACAAGGCCATTCAGATGTGCGACCGGATGATGCGGCACCTTCCGGTGATGCTGGCGCTGTCGGCAAACTCCCCATGCTGGAATGGCCACGACACGGGGCTGGCGTCATACCGATCGAAGATCATGGAATCGCTTCCGACCGCGGGACTCCCCGAGACGATGCGGAACTGGTCCGAGTACAACTGGCTTGTCGATCACCTGGAGTCGACAGACTTCATCCATTCCTCAAGAGAAATCTGGTGGGACGTGCGACCCGTCGCGAGGTTTGGCACCGTCGAAGTTCGCATCATGGATACACCCATGACCATGCGACAGTTGCTCGGACTGGTCGCAATGGTGCAGTGTGTTGTTGCCGGAATCTCGTCCGAGATCGACCGCGGCGCCTACCTCGTCGACTGCCACCCCATGATTGCTCGACAGAACAAGTGGCACGCCGTTCGGTACGGGCTGGACGCCACTCTTGTCGATCCGGACACGATGCTCGCCGCGTCGGCCCGACAGATGGCCAGACGAACGCTCGACCTCTGCCGACCGGTCGCCGACCACCTCGGCTGCGCCACCGAACTCGGATACTGCGAAGATGTTCTCCAAAGCGGAAATGGTGCCCAATCTCAGAGGCAACTCCTGCACCGAGCCGGAGACACCCATGGCGTGGTCGAGGGGATGCTGGCCGCAACCGGCCAACCGTGGGTGGGTGACACCGGCATGTCCTGCAAGCAGTAGCGAAACTCCGGACCACGGCGGTTGCGCTCAGGCCATGGCGGTCAGCGACGCCTCGATCGCCTGGACGGCGTGGACGAAGACCTCGTTCGCTTCACCCCGCGCGTCAATGAGAATGACGCGGTCAGGTTCAGCCTCCGCAAGTGCGTGATACCCATCCCGAACACGGCGATGAAACTCCGCCCCTTTGCGTTCCATCCTGTCCAGGAGTGGATTGAGCCGCTTCGCCGCAGTCGCTTCGTCAACATCGAAAATGACCGTCAGATCGGGCAATCGATGGCCGGTGGCCACGGCGGCCACATCCAGAATCTCTTGCATCGGAAGTCCCCCGGCCGTGCCCTGGTAGGCACAGGTCGATGCGACAAATCGGTCTGCCAGCACCAGACTTCCCCGAGCCAGTGCCGGCGCGATCAACTGCTCGACCAATTGGGCCCTGCTCGCCATGTACAGGAGCATCTCGCACCGAATGGTCATGTCGATGTTGTCCGGGTCGAGCAGCACGGTCCGAATCTGCTCACCCACCGAGGTGCCGCCCGGCTCTCGCACTTCGACCACCTCCAGCCCCGCTTCTCTGGCACCATCGGCCAGTCGGCCGAGTTGCGTCGACTTCCCGGATCCGTCCGGTCCCTCAAATGCGATGAATCGGCCTCGAAGCAGGTCGTACATGCGAGAAGTGTCGGCCACCATGGCCGTCGGGTCAATGCGGACCGGGGGACGTACCATCGAGATCATGCGAGTACGTGTCCGAGACTCCCAGCGTCGCCCGCTCGGGACCATCGAGATGGCCCCCGGCGAGCACCCGAGCCGTGTGACATCCGACACCGGCATGGAAATCTTCCTCGACTGGGAACGTGCCCGAGACGATGCCGGCGATCTCCGGCGATGCATCTGCTGCGGGTGTGACACCCTCTACCGCCACCGCAGACTTCCCCGCATGACCGGCTTTGTCGTCGTGCTCGCGATCGCGCTGGGACTGGGCGGCATTCTCGGTCTGGCCACGGGGCTGCCCTTCTTCATCACCATGGTCGGCGTGCTGCTGCTGGATATTGGGATTCTGGTGCTCTCGCGGGATTCGCTGGTCTGCTACCGGTGCGGGTCGTCGT
>CAZSSV010000371.1:0-2122 GCA_964609425.1 uncultured Isosphaeraceae bacterium
CCTGTCAGATGGGGCTCTCAGCTGCGATTGAAGCGGCGAAGGACAGTGGGATCGATTTTGAAGCTGGAGATCCCTACCGGCGGGGTGTTGCAATCGGGTCGGGCATCGGCGGCATTCTCACGATCGAGACGCACTACGAGCGACTGCTTGAGAAGGGCCCGAAGCGGTTGAGTCCGTTTGTCGTGCCGAAGCTGATGGTCAATGCGACTGCAGGCCAGGTGTCGATCAGGCTCGATCTGCGTGGGTGCAATACCGCGGTCGCGACCGCCTGTGCCACAGGCGGGCACGCCCTGGCGGACGCATTCATGATGATTCAACGCGGTATGGCGGATGTCATGCTCGCCGGAGGCACCGAAGCGGCGGTGTCACGCTTGTGTATCGCCGCGTTCAGCGCCATGAAGGCACTGTCCATCCGAAACGACGAGCCAACGACCGCATCACGGCCTTTCGATCGGGGCCGTGACGGATTTGTGCTCGCTGAAGGGGCTGCGGTGCTCGTCCTCGAGGATCTCGAGCACGCACAGGCTCGCGGCGCAGAGATCTATGCGGAGCTGGTTGGGTTCGGCATCACCGGCGATGCCCACCACATCGCTGCCCCAGATCCGGAAGGAACCGGCGCCGGAAAGGCCATGGAGTTTGCCTTGGCGTGTGGTGGCCTGAACGTCACCGATGTTGGGTACATCAATGCGCACGGGACTTCCACGCCGCTCGGAGACGCAGCGGAAGTCGCGGCGGTCAAGCGTGTCTTCGGTGAACACGCCCGATCGTTGGCGATGTCATCGACCAAGTCGATGACAGGCCACGCGCTGGGCGCGGCGGGGGGCATCGAATCGGTTGCCTGTGTGATGGCCCTGCACCATGGCGTGCTACCACCCACGATCAACCTCACCGATCCTGACGAGGGCATGGACTTGGACTTTGTTGCCAACGAAGCCGCCGAGAAGCGGGTGGACGTGGCCATCAACAACACGTTTGGTTTCGGGGGCCACAACGTGTCGCTTGCGTTTCGTCGGTGGGAAGGCTGACCGGCCGGGTCAGAACGGAAAGCTCATGCCGGTGTAGACCAGGACGCTGTCGCGCCCCGGGTTGTTCTGGTACAGGGTCGCGTTGGAGATGTGGTGCCATCGCACCCCGATGATCCAGCGGCGGTCCTGTCCGACATCAAACGTCACGCCAAGTCCGGCCTGCGGCGTGAAGTTGAATTGCGATCCGTCAAAGGGGACGTTGTGGTTGGTGCCAAGCATGCCGCAGCCGAAGTCGCCATAGAGCGACCATCCGGTGCCATTGAAGAAGTGCCACTGGAACATGAGGTCGAGGCTGCCTCCGAGGGCGCTTTCGCCCTCCTGAGAGAAGCCCCACAGGTTGAGCTCGGGCGCGAACGCAAAGTCGTCCACCAGGAACCACTGCAATCCGAGGCCAAGACCGTACTCGTTGTTGCCGGTGTCCTTCACCTCCACGCCCCAGCGGCCCGTGATGCTCCAACGCGTGGATCCCTCGGCTCCGAATGCTGCCGTGGGTGCGGACTCGGTGGCGGGGGTAGCCTCCTGAAGCATGAGCGTCCGAAGCCCGGCGTCCAGCGGCGGGAGATCGGTCCAGGGTGCACGTGGTGCGGGCGTGGGCTCGGCACCCAGCGCGGAAGCCAGTGCAGCTCGCGTCGACTCGTGGCATCGCGGCGGCGGCAACGGGCCGAGATGCATGGTGGTCCCGACGATTGGTCCGAGCAGTTGAATCGGAAGCATGAATGGTCTCCTGCGACGGCGTCAGTGGGCAGCGTACCCTGATGCCTTCGAGGTATCGGCACATGGCCGTGAGAATGTCGAATCGAGGAGCCGGGCCACCGCTCGCATGGCTGCAGCCGTCCGGCGGCCGAAAGCGATCAGGCGCAGCAGGTCGCCGGGGCGACCCGCGAGGTCCCGCGCGGCCCATCGCAACCGCAGTTGGCCGTCCGATGTGAACCAGCGATCACAGCCCGGTGGAAGGTGGTGTTCGACGCCGTCGCTGACGCCTCGGACAATCGCCCAGGGGCGGCCAGCCCGATTGGCCGCAGCGGCGAAGGCGTGGGACTCCATGTCCACCAGGTGGGCGCCCGTGCGAGACGAGAGTGCCACCTTCGCGTCAGGGG
>CAZSSV010000372.1:0-2118 GCA_964609425.1 uncultured Isosphaeraceae bacterium
CGCCTCAGTTCATAGTCGTGCTCAACTTTGACGTGCCCACAGGACACCAATGTCGTTCGCAGTGACAACACATCGTCATATCGCGCCGGCTTCTTGTACCGCACTTCCAGCAGCACCACCGCAAGGAAGACACCACACTGCTCGAGGGATGCGTAATCGCCACCGCGCTGCCGCAGGAGTTCCGTTCGACCCATTTCAAACCACACCGGGTACGAGGTGTGATGCGCGATACCCATGGGGTCGCACTCGACGTATCGAACGCGTATGTCGATTGCTGCCTCTGGAATCTCTGTCACAGCTTTCCTTGCAACTTCCTGTTGGCCATCAGGCCCATCTCGCAGACGGCCGCAAACACGCCGCAGTACACGCGAATGATGATCCAGAGAACCATCAAGGCCATGGCGGAGCCAATGACCAGCCCCGCACCCTGGTAGTCCTCCATACTTCCGGAGATCACCGACCCAATTGCGAAGACGATGGCAATCGCCCACAACACCACCACGGCAATCGACGCGCATCTGCCAATCAGCGCAATGTAAGACGACGCAAACCCGATCATGGCTTCATTGATCACACGGGGTCCAGACGTGTCACAAGCAACCGGAGCGGGTGCGTAGGCACCTTCCCCCTGCGGCGTCACGGGTGGCGAGTGGGGCGCGTGGCCTACGCCGGAAGGCGCGGGCGTCTCGGGTTCAGGAGGAGTCGACGCACGGGCCCGGTTGGCCGCAGCGCGGTCCCGCTTCCACTCCGCTCGCGCTCGCATACCTGGCACCTGAACCGGCACCTGGCACGAAGGACACTCCATCTTCGCGCCCGCCTCAGCCAGGAGCGCTTTGAGCCCGCTGTGGCACTGTGCGCAGCGAAAGTGCACCACCGGGTGATCTCCGTGGGCGCCTTTGACCTTGTATTCCATCACACACCTCCCCGGGGTGTTGCCCCGCCTTGAGGTGAATACTACTTGCCAATGCAGAAACCAGCAAAGACGAGCCCGAGCACGTCGTCGGGCGGCACCTCGCCCGTAATGGCGCCGATTCCGTCGAGCGCTGACCGCAACAGCGCAGCAACCTCGGCGGGCCGAGTCAGGCTGCCGTCGTCCGGGTCCGCCGCGGCCAACTGCGCAGATTCTTCGAGAACGGCCATGGCCTGCAGTACAAGTGATCGCTGCCGGTGTGACACTGCCAGATGGGCGACTGCGGCCGTGTGCTCACGACCTCGGAGCACAGTGGCAATCCGATCCGCCAGCCGATTGACATCGCCAGGATCGAAGGCGCACACCGCCTCCTCACCAACGGCACCACTCACATCACGCTTGGTTTGAACAGGCAAGGTCTGCGGTGGGAAGCCGCCTGCCGGTGCGCACCAAAGCACCACATCGGACTCAGCCTGCGCGTGCGCCGCCGAATTGGCAACACCCGCTTCGTCGCCTGGCGCATCGACGAGCAGGACGTCAACCCCGCCGAGCGCAGCACGCTCCACCAACGCATCCCGAGTCGTCCCAGCCTGGCCGTGCACAACGGCTCGCTGGCGGCCCAAGAGCGCATTGAAGAGCGTCGACTTCCCGGCATTGGCGGGACCGCGGAGCACCACACGCGGAAGACCCTGTTCAGCTTCCGAACCACCCGCCGACGCCAGAAAGTCCTGAAGGGCAGCGACAATCGCCCGCACCCGGCCGCTGCACGACGACGCTGAGATCGCCACCACGTCCTCCTGATCGGCAAAGTCGATGCCGGCCTCAACCAGGGCGAGCACCGCCGCAAGTTCGGTCGCCGGCAGCGAGAGTGTCCGGCCCGTGTTGCCACCAAAGGCATGCTGCGCCGCGCGAAGCTCCGCTTCGTTGCTTGCTGAAATGAGTGCCGCCACACTCTCGGCCCGATCGAGTGGAAGACGCCCGTTGTGCCACGCTCGAAAGGTGAACTCTCCGGCGGTCGCCCGCCGCACCGGCAGGCCTCTGGAGCATCCCGACTGCACAAAGGCGTCCGCGAGCTGCTCAAGCAGGAGGGGATTCCCGGGTGGCAGCACTTCCACCACATCTTCGCCGGTGTACGAGCAGGGGCCCGGCATGGTGATCACCGTCACCGGTACATCAAGCCCGGCAATGCACACGCGGGACGCTGCTGT
>CAZSSV010000373.1:0-2116 GCA_964609425.1 uncultured Isosphaeraceae bacterium
GGTAACACACAGTGTGTCAGTGAGTTGCTGACTGGGCGGCCGGTGCGGGGCGTTGCGTGGCCGCGGACCCACGCCGCCATCGTGGAAGCGACTTGGACGGAGGGGAGGCGGTCGCGTACACTCGCGGCGGATACCGAGTGTGGAGGAACGACGCCGCATGCCGCAGGGAACCCTCACGCGTCTCTTCGAGGTCCGGGGATTCGGCTTTATCACGCCCGACGAGAGCGACCGCGATGTGTTTTTGGGCATCGATGTGATCAGCACGTCCACCGAGGAGCTGCGGGAAGGCCAGCGTGTTCAGTTCGAGGCGGTGGATGCCGCGCCGGGCCTGAAGGCGGTGTCGGTGCAACCCCTTGAAGTGTGACCGCCGCGGAACTCAATCGGCTTCCTGAGGCGTTCATGCGTCGACTGGATCGGCTCCTCGACCCTTCCGCCCGCCAAGCTTGGGAGCAGGCTGCTACGCAGACGCCACTGAGTGTTCGTTGGACCGGCCAGCCGGGTGATGAACAGGCCGGCGCCGACTACTTGAGGTCCCATGGCTTTCAGCCCCAGCCGATCGCGTGGGCGTGTGATGCATGGTCGCTTCCCGGCGTCGCTCGCAAGTCGTTGACCGGGTTGCCGTGGGTGCGATCGCAGCGATTATTCCTGCAGTCGGCTTCGAGCATCGCCGCTGTCCAGGCGATGGGTGTGCGGCCCGGGCATGATGTGCTGGACCTGTGCGCCGCGCCCGGAGCCAAGACCTCCCTGATTCATCGCCGGCAATGCGGCCGGGGCATCCTCGTTGCCAATGAACTCAGCCGCGCGCGTTCTGTGCGGCTGCGCGCGTTGTTGGCTCGGCTCGGGATCGCGGATGTCGAGGGATTGACCGGACCCGGTGAGCAGATCGGCCGCTCACACGCTCGATGCTTCGATCGGGTGCTCGCCGATGTTCCATGCAGCGGCGAAGGCCGCTTTCACCTGTCTGACGAAGCCACATGGTCGCGGTGGAGCGAGTCGGCCATTCGGAGACTGTCACGCCGCCAGACGGCGCTGCTTCGGGCCGCCTGCCAGGCGTGCCGGCCCGGGGGCGAAGTGCTCTACGCAACGTGTACGATGGCACCCGAGGAGAATGAACAGGTGGTCGAGCGCGTGATGAGTAAGGCGGATCCGCCGGTTGAGTTGCTTCCCGTGGAGTTGGATCTTCCCGAGTCACGACCAGGACTTCAGTCCTGGGATGACGTGGAATTCCAAAGTGATCTGACCCACACTGTGCGGATCGTCGCGAGCGAAACGATGACGCCGTTCTTCATGGCGAGGCTTCGCAGGGCACATGCGTCATGATTGGCCGGCTGGCGACTGGCATTCTTCTGTGCTGTGGGCTTGTTGGATGCCAGCCTGCCCACACGCGAGATGACGTCGCCTTTCTGAGAACCCACATGCCGGCCGAGGAGTTCGACCGCATGGGAGAAGACCGCATGGCCCATCACGCCGAAGTGATGCGAGCAGCGTGGGCGTCGTCGCCCTGGCGTCGTGACGTTGAGCTGTCCCTATGGCGAAATGCTGTATTGCCTCCGACCAACGTGTCCGAGCAGTGCGAGGACTGGTGCGATGTTCTGATGGTGAAGTTGAGAGGCGTGGATGACGGCTCCGAAAGCGTTCGCGAGACGGTTCAGGCGCTCAACGAAGCCATTGGTGAGCGGCTTGGCGTGCACTATCACCCGACCAAACGCAGAGCTCCGGACCAGGGACCACTTGAGACGATCGACTTGGGGTGGTCGTCCTGCACTGGCCTGTCGATACTTCTTACGGACGCGTGCCGGACCCGTGGAATCCCCGCGCGGTTGGTCGGGATCCCACGCTGGGTCGACGACAGCGGCAACCATACGTGGGTGGAAGTGTGGGCAGACGGCGCATGGCACCACGTCGAAGCCGCGGACCCGAACTCGTGGGATGCCGCCTGGTTTGACGAGGCTGCATCCAAGGCGGCAGGGGAGACGGACCCCATGCATCGAATCTATGCGGTGATGCCGGAGGGGCCTTGCGTGTTTCCACTGGCATGGGCACCCGAACGAACGGATGTGCGGGCGGTGGATGTGACCGACCGGTACGCGGACTCGCTGAACTCCAGTCCATGAAC
>CAZSSV010000374.1:0-2110 GCA_964609425.1 uncultured Isosphaeraceae bacterium
CTCGCGGCGTAAGGGCGCGGACAACTTTATCCTGACCATGCAGAAGGTCATCGACCCGCTCTTCGAAGCGCGGAACGATTTCGATATCTTCGCCGATCTGGCGGGGCGCCTCGGGTTCCGCGACAAGTTCACGGGCGGACGCGATGAGATGGGTTGGCTGCGTCACGTTTACGGGGGCGCGCAGAAGCAGGCGGCGAAGAAGAAGCTTTCGATGCCCGATTTCGACACTTTCTGGAAGCAGGGCTACGTCGAATTCCCAGAAGAGAATGTCGACCAAATCCTCTATTCCAGCTTCCGGAAGGACCCGAACGCGAAGCCGCTCGGCACGCCTTCGGGCAAGATCGAGATCTATTCGCCTGTAATCGCCAAGTTCGGATACGACGACTCGCCGCCGCATCCGAAGTGGATGGAGCCCTACGAGTGGTTGGGCAGCAAAAAAGCCAAGGCGCATCCGTTGCACCTGGTGTCTTGTCATTCACTGCACCGTCTGCACTCGCAGCTCAATCAGACGAAGTTGAGGGATCGCTACACGGTCAAGGGACGCGAGCCAATGTGGATCAACCCGGCCGATGCCACGAAGCGCGGCATCAAGAACGGTGATCTGGTCCGCGTCTTCAACGGTCGCGGGCAGATGCTGGCCGGGGCCAAGATCACGAACGGCATCCGGTCGGGCGTGATCCGCGTCGACGAGGGCGGCTGGTACGACCCGGTCGAGCCCGGCAAGGTCGGATCGATGTGCAAATACGGCTGCAACAACGTGCTCGCCGAGGACGTCGGATCATCGAAGATCGGCCAGGGTTCCACCGTCAAAACCATGCTGGTCGAGGTCGAGAAGTACACCGGCCCGGTCCCGCAGGTGACGGCGTTCAACCCGCCCAAGGAGATGGCGTCCTGAGACGAGACCACACGCAAACGGAAGGGGGGCCGCAAAACGCGGCCCCTTTTTCCGGGCCCCTGTCCGCCGGCTTGAACGGCAGTCCCGGCTGTCGGGCGGGTGTCTCGCTACGGCGGGGTGGGGTCGTTTAAAGAGGGTCTGAGATGATCAAGCGGTTTTGGTCCTGGTTCTGGAAACCGAGTTCCCGCCTTTCGGTGGGCGCCCTGATCATCGCCGGCGGTGTCGGCGGGGTCATCTTCTGGGGCGGCTTCAACACCTTTATGGAATACACCAACACGCTCGAATTCTGCATCTCGTGTCATGAAATGGAGAGCACCGTTTACGAAGAATACAAGACAACGCCGCATTTCTTGAACCCGTCCGGCGTCGCCGCCATCTGCGCGGATTGTCACGTGCCGCGCGAGTGGACGGCGAAGCTGGTGCGCAAGATTTACGCCACCAATGAACTTTTCCATTGGATTAAGGGGACCGTCGATACACCGGAGAAATTTGAGGCCAAACGGCTGGAGATGGCGGAAAGGGTGTGGGCGTCGATGAAGGCTTCCGATTCCCTCGAATGCCGCAACTGCCACGACTACGACAAGATGGATTTCGCCAAGCAGCATAAGAACGCGCAAACGGTGATGCAGAAGGCCCTGAAAGAGGGGCGAACCTGCATCGAGTGCCATCGCGGCATCGCCCACAAACAGCCCGATCTGATGCTCGCGTTCAAGGGCAGTCTTGCCGGCAAAGATATTGACCCGGGCCAGGCGATAGCGGTCGGGCCGAGGGCCGTCGCCCTGATCGGCGACGACGGGACGGAGCTGGGATCACTGATGCCGGGAGCCCCGGTCAAGGCCCTGAAAACCGATGATGACCGTGTCCGTATCGAGGTCAAGGGCTGGGCGCCCGTGAACTATCGCCTGGTGATCACCAACGCCCTCGGCCAGCGGCTTTCCTTCGCCCGCCTGACCGATCCCGGCAAGGACGCACGAAAGGTGCTTCAGACGGCCGAGGATCTCTACGGCGAAGGCTGGGAAGAAGTCCGCCTCGCCGGCTGGGTCGGCAAGGCCGGACTCGCGGAAAGCGTGGCGCCGGTTTGGGCGTTCGCCGATAAGATCTATCAGCACCGCTGCGACTCGTGCCATGTCGCACACGAACCCAGTGACTACAGCATCAACCAATGGCCGGGTGAACTCGACACCATGGCCGATTACGGTGGCTTGATGGGTGACG
>CAZSSV010000375.1:0-2109 GCA_964609425.1 uncultured Isosphaeraceae bacterium
GGAAGAGAAGCGCAGCCGAGAGCATGACCGGGATGCGGTGACGGAGGTAGAGGAGTTTGAGGTGGTACCCCAGGGTGGGTCGCCGCGCCGCAATAGGCTGGCCCTCAAGAAACCGATGAATGTCCTGGCCAAGTTCAAACGCAGACTGATATCGGCGGTCGCGTTCCTTCTCCAGAGCCTTGAGACAGATCGTCTCGACATCCCCTCGTAACACGCCGGCAAGTTCGCTTGGTCGGGTTGGGGCATCCTCCCGTACAACTCTGGCAGCTTCGTGAATGGGTCGATTGGAAATGCTGTACGGAGGATGCCCTGTAAGGAGCTCGAACAGGACGACTCCGAGGGCGTAGACGTCACTGCGCGCATCGATGTCGTGCGGATCGGCGGCGCACTGCTCAGGCGACATGTACTGCAGCGTCCCAATGAGCACCCCGACATCCGTCTGCAGCGTCGTAGCCACCATGTCGCTGTCGGTGGAACGTGCGATGCCAAAGTCGATGACTTTCGGATCGCCACTGCTTGTGACCAGAATGTTTCCCGGCTTCAGATCTCGGTGAATAACGCCCCTCTGATGCCCGTGTTGAGTGGCATCACACACGCGTCGAAAGAGCGCCAATCGTTGACGTGTATTGAGCCTCTTGACAGTCGCGTACTGTGTCAGCGGCATGGAGCCGGCGAGATACTCCATTGCGAACCATGGAATGCTGTCCTCGCCCTCGTCGGTCACACCGGCCTCGTAGATCTGGGCGATGCCCGGGTGCCGGAGTCGCGCCAGAGTCTGAACTTCGTATTGAAACCGGCGGAGTGCCGATCGCGATGCCACACCGGGTCGCATCAATTTCATCGCGACGACGCGGCGAGGTGACTCCTGCATGGCTTCATATACAGCACCCATGCCACCCACACCGATGACCCGCTTGATGGTGAAGTGTCCGATTTTTCGACCGAGCATCTTTCGCACACCGGCGTTCGGTTCGGCATGTCCCCGGAGCATCGCCTCTGAATGTTTTTGTGTCGGCACCTCGGACTCGGGCGATGCGGATCGATCGCTGCGGGCACCGGATTGATCGGCATCGGTCATGTTCGTGCCGCAGCATACACGCCCGTCCGTACCGTGCGTCCCCGCAAACCCAGGCAGACTTCGCTGCAGCGGGTACCCTTTGAGCCATGCTGATTATGCTTCAGTCGCTTCGGGTGGTTCTTGCAACAATCAGGCCCGACGGGCCAGGCAATCCTGAGGCGATCACGCCTCCTGCGGCATCGGAACTGACGAACATCCTGACGATGCTGGGCGTTGTTGTGGCCGCGGCGGTCGTCGTGCACCTCGTCGTCGCATGGATCCTGGGCAGACTTTCCAGACTCTCGCGCGGCAGGCTGCGGTGGGGCGGTGTGATCGCCGGCGCGCTGCGGCTGCCAGCCGGTCTGGCGATCTGGCTCATCTCCGCAACGTGGGTGCTCGAGCACGGCGCGGCGATCTGGGTGCACGTTGCTCCCGAAGATGACACGATTGCCGTGGACGCCGAGCACTTGATTCTCGTGGCGCTTCCCGCAGCCCGCATCATCATTGCCGTGTTCTGTGGCACGCTCTTTGTTGCCCGAGCCGTGCGACGAACGCAGGCGATGATTGAGGATCAAGCCGTGCAGTCCGAGTCCGAAATGGACATGACGGCATTGCAGGCGCTCTTCGGTATCGGCATCGTCTTCGTCTGGATTCTTGGCATCATCGTTGGCATGCAGGCGCTTGGCATGAACATGAGCGCCATCCTGACGATTGGCGGCATTGGTTCAGCGGCGTTTGCCTTCGCGTCCAAGGATGTCATTGCAAACTTCTTCGGCGGCATCATGGTGCTCTTCAATCGGCCGTTTCGGGTGGGGGACTGGGTCGTTGTCAAGGGCGTTGAAGGCGGCATTGAGCGGATTGGGCTGTATGCCACCCACATTCGAACCGGTGACAAGCGGCTGGTCTACATTCCGAACTCGACTTTCGTCAGCAGTGTGATCGAGAACACATCCGAACGGACGAATCGACGGCTCAGCGAGACGATCGGTGTTCGGTACGACGATTTCGACGTCGCGGAGGCGATCATCGGGGACGTACAGACGCTGCTCGAC
>CAZSSV010000376.1:0-2105 GCA_964609425.1 uncultured Isosphaeraceae bacterium
AAAGCGCGAGAGGCGGTAGGCCACGGTGGGCCGCCGCGCCACGATGGGCTCATGGGCAATGACCCGGCGAAGGTCATCCGCCAAGTCCTTGGGCCTTGCATACCGCCGAGCCGGCTCCTTCTCCAGTGCCTTGCCGAGGACGATCTCGACATCGCCGCCCAACTCCGCACTTCGGTGACCGAGCGGTCTGGGCGGCGATGTTGTGATCGCCGTGACGATTTCAGCGACCGAGAGCCCACCGAGCTCGATCGGAAGTCGTCCTGAGAGCACTTCGTAGGCCACCACGCCGAGCGCATAGACATCGCTCTCGGCACCGCCCAACGAAGCGTCCCCCGCCGCCTGTTCAGGGCTCATGTAGGCGGTCGTGCCAATGATGGCACCAGACTCGGTGATCGTCTGCCTGACGCCCTCGCTGGGGTCCAACAGCGATGCCACGCCGAAGTCGACCACCCGTGGGTGCCCGTCGGCGGTGACGATGATGTTGCTCGGCTTGATGTCTCGGTGAATGACCCCTCGGTCGTGCGCGTGCTGCACCGCGTCGCAAATGACGATCATGAGTTCGATGCGATCATCTCTGGAGCATGGCGCCGACCGCACGTACTCGAGCAGTGGTACGCCGTCGATGTACTCCATCACAATGAACGGCTGCGCCCCGAACCCTGAATCCCAGGATCCTGCATCGTAGATCTGCGCAATCGACGGGTGCTGGAGTCGACCCAGCAACTCCGCCTCCTGCTCAAGCCGAAGGACGCGTTTGGGGTCAGCGCACTCGTGCCGAAGTATCTTGATGGCGACAGTCCGCTGCGGGCGATCCTGCTCGGCGCGGTAGACAACACCCATGCCGCCCCAGCCGATCGTATCGATCAGTCGATACCGACCGATCGATGGTGGAATGGACGACATGCGGTCACCAAACGTCTGCGGGCCGTCCGGATCGCGCGGGGGCATGTCCTCGGTTTCGTCAGACTTTGAATTCCCGGGGTGGTCCGTCACGACAATCGATCATACCCCCTCCGCTTCGGACTCAACTGCCCGGATGGTCGTACGAAGCGATGAAATGCTGGAGCATCCGAATGCCCCGTTGCTTGATCTTCCGCACGTGTTCCGGCGTCATGCCCAGATCTTCCGCGACGCTCGCAGCCGGCTCACCACGCCGTCCGAACCGCTCGAAGGCATCGTAGTGGGCTGGAGTCATCGCGCGCTGGAGATCCGCAAGCGCTCGCAGCACCATCGCCTCCCCCCACTGGTGATCCCACTGTGGGTCCCGTTCCGAGCTCGTCATCGGGTCGTCATGGATTGGCACGCAATCGACCGGCTTACGAAGTCTCGTGCGAACCGCGTTCCGGGCGGCCACCATGAGGTAGTTCCGGAACCGCCCGGTCGCTCGATCATATCTCACGCCATCCTGAAGTTTGTGCAGCCCCAGATACACCTCCTGCACGATGTCGTCCTCCTCCTGGCCCCGCACGCCGAATCGCCTCGCGTACCCGCGAATCACGCCCCCGTACCGCTCGTCAAAGACCTCCCACGCACCGTTTCGAACACTTGTGCTGCTGTCATGGATGCTTCGCAGAAGAAGTTCCCCGGTCTCCGGTGACAGGAGTGCATCGCTCCCGGCGTCCACGTCCGGTGGCTCGATGCCCTGCACCACGAACGCCCATGGACCCACTTCAAGCAGCGATCCACGTTGAATTGGTGCCCGCTCCCCCTGGCCGAGCACCACGCTGTCGACCCGTGTTCCACTGCGGCTACCGACGTCTTCGACCATCCAGCCCACAGACGTCCGAAGAATGCGGCAGTGGGTTCTGGAGACCCGCGGATCTGTGAGTTGAACATCGACCCCCTCGCCGCGGCCGAGCGTCCCGCCGTCGGCCGGAAGCTCGAAGCTCACGTCCGCCAGATCGCCCTGCTCGGGCCCCTGACCCACCTGCAGTCGTACCGGTCCGCCGCCGTCACTGTTGTGATTCCCCGTCATGCAGAGCACCCTACCACGAAAGGACAGTAGCCTGCCGGCATGCCGATCCTGACACTTCTCATCACGGCGATGTGCGCGGGGCCACAGCCCATGCAACTCGACGGCAGATTCGGGGAGGGGACTGCAGCGG
>CAZSSV010000377.1:0-2099 GCA_964609425.1 uncultured Isosphaeraceae bacterium
CCTTTCCACTTCGCCTTGCCGCCGCCGACCTGAGCACCCCCCTTTGAGAAGGTTCCTCGCGGCTTGCCGCGTCCTGACCCGGCCGCGGCCTGCTGCTGGCTGCCTCCGCGCCGCGTCGGTGCTGCACCGCTCCCGCCCTTGATCTTGGGCCCCTTCCGAAACTTCTTCTTCCCACCAGTCCGCGGTTCGGCTTGGCGCTGTGAACCCGGACCTGCCTGCTTTCCGTGGCCGCCCGACGCTTCGGATGGCCGCGCCCACCTGCGAGATCGGCCTGCTGAGCGAGGCTGAGACCCGCTCGCCTCCGGGCTTCGGGACCGCTTCTTCGTACCGTGGCCGGACCAGGCCGGCTTTCGAGCACCCGCGCGTGTGGGGCGTCCACCATCCATCTGGTCGCGGTCGCCCGCGTCTTCATCCCCGGGACGGGCCTGCGGCATGGGTGCCATTTTCGGCAAGCGTTCGGCTGGCGGCAGCGTCATGTTCGCGCGCTTCTCGATGGCGCGAAGCATCTTCCGCTGGTTCCGGCAACAGAAGGTGATGGCTTGCCCGCTCGCCCCGGCACGAGCCGTCCTGCCGATCCGATGCACATAGGTCTCTGGATCGATCGGCATGTCGAAGTTGACGACATGCGTGATGGCCTGAACATCGATGCCGCGGGAGGCGATATCGGTGGCGACCAGCACATGCACACCGCCGGATCGAAATGCCTGCATCGTGGTGTTTCGGGCGGACTGGGTCTTGTTCGAGTGGATGGCCTCCGCGGCGAGGCCGCACTGCTTCAAGCGCCGTGCGACCTTGTCGGCCCCGTACTTGGTGCGTGTGAAGACCACCGCGCGATGCACGCCTTCGCCGCCAAGAACATGTGCGAGCAACTGAACCTTCTGGGGTGGCTCGACCATGATGACCCGCTGGTCCACCGACTCCACGGTCGTCGACTCGGTTGCAGTCTCGACGACTTCGGGGTTCTTCATCATCTCCCGGGCGAGTTTCCGAATGCTGTCCGAAATGGTGGCCGAGAACAGTAGCGTCTGCCGGCTCCGGCGTGTCATCACTTCGATCTGGCGAATGTCAGCGATGAACCCCATGTCAAGCATGCGATCGGCCTCGTCGAGCACCAACGTCTCCACGCCGGACAGATCGACCAGGCCCTGCTGAACGAGATCCTTGAGCCGACCGGGCGTCGCCACCAGAACATCGGCGCCATGACGCATCGAGCGAACCTGGTGATACTGCTTGACCCCGCCGTACACCACGGCGTAGTTGAGTTGAAGATGGTGGCCGTAGGCCGAGAAGCTGGCATGGATCTGTGTCGCCAGTTCCCGCGTGGGACACAGGACCAGCGCTCTGGGAAAGCAGACGCGGCGGTGACGCTGTGAACCTTTGGACCTGGGCCGCTTGGACGAAGGCCGCCCCTCCGAGAGCCGGTGGAGGATTGGCAGGGCAAAGGCGCACGTCTTGCCCGTACCGGTCTGCGCGGTCCCGAGTACGTCCCGGCCTTCCATCGCAGGGGGAATGGCGCCGGCCTGAATGTCGGTTGTCGTGGTGTAGCCCTTCGCGGCGACAGCGCGAACAAGAGGCTCAGCGAGCCTCAGTGCAGAGAAACTCATGTGAAGTCCATCCATTGTCTGTTGTCGGCTGCGGCTCACTGGCGGCCGCTGCCTTGCTGGGGAGTTGCCAGCGGATCCGTGCCGGCGTGGAACACTGCTGTGACGCCTCCCCCAACGGTCTCGCTCTGCCGCCCCGATTGGAGCCGCCGCCGTTGCGTCACCCGAAGGGAGAGATCGTACCACAACCGCCCGCGGAGATGTGGATGTCACGAACATACGTTTCAAGACGGATCTGCAAGCCCCCGCCATGGCAGTCAAGCGGGGCGGTCAGGGGGGATCTTCACCAGAAACGTCGGCGGGCGGTCTGCCACCTGCTGCAGCATCCCAGCCGTCCGTGGCTGCGCGATCGCGAACACCACGGCTCGCAGCAACGGCAACCATGCTCATGGCGTGGCGCGGGCTGCGAGGGGGCGATCCAGCCCTCATCAGCATGAGGAACACGCCAATCTGCGGCGATGACGATCATGTCCTGGCGACCATTGATCATGTCGGTAC
>CAZSSV010000378.1:0-2089 GCA_964609425.1 uncultured Isosphaeraceae bacterium
ACAGGCGTGACGGCCATCTACGAAGTTTTCCCAGTCGACGACGAGTGCCGCAAGCTTCTCGCCTCCGGCGACCGCAACGCGGCCGTCGTGCACGCACGACGAAACAAGATGCTGATGCTTCAGGAAGTCGGGCTCCAGCGGGCTGCCTCCGGTGTCACGTCGATCGAAGAAGTGAGCCGCGTACTCGGGGGCAAGAGTCCGGGCCAGGCCAAGGCGGCGCCATCAGGCGCCCCCGCAGGATGAGTTCAAGACCATGATCATGAATCTTCTCGTCATCGCGGGCATCGCCCTCATCGGATACTGGTGGGCCAACCAAGGCTTCTTGAGTGCGCTGCTTCATCTGGTCGCCGTCATCTGCGCCGGCGCCGTCGCGCTGGCACTGTGGGAGCCGATTGTGGTCGATAACCTGCTCTCGACCGCATGGTGGAGCGGACTCATGCCGGGCGTGATCCTGCTTGGCGTGTTCATTGTCACGCTGGCCATCTTGCGGATGGCCTCTGACAAGCTTGCATTCGGAAATGCTCGACTGCCTCGCGGCATCGACATGGCCGGCGGCGGCGTGCTCGGCGCCGGCGCAGGCGTGCTGACGGTCGGGCTGCTGCTCATCGGCACCGGGTTCGTGGACCGCCCCGCAACCGCCATGGGGTACACCGGCTGGGCAAGGGATGTGGACGGGCAGGTCGCCGCGCCCGAGTCACCACTCTGGCTTCCGGCCGATACCTGGACCACCAAGTTCTTCGAGGCACTCAGCCTTGGGTCGCTGCACCCGGACCTGGGCAGCCGCCCGATGGCTGACTGGCGGCCCCAGTTGGATGTGCAGGCGAGCCTCCTTCGGGACCGTAAGGTGTCCCGAACGCGATCCACACAGATGTTCCAACCTCCGAACTCCGTCAAGGTCCAGGAGCCCATTGCAGCGATCTCCCCGGAAGGTGACACCTTCTGGATGGTGCCGATGCAGTTCGACAAGGACGCCATGGATTACGGAAAGGGCCTCGCCCTCGGGGTCAACCAACTTCGGTTGGTGGGTGCATCGAGGGGCAAGACCTCGGTCATCCACCCGTCCTACTGGGGCCAACTCGTCGTCGATGAAGTCGCAAGTGCCGAGGCCGGATCGGCCCAGCAGCGGCCCGCATTCTTTGAGTTCAACTCCGGCACAGCCTACGTCTATGACATTGGCCGCACCGATCAGGACGTTCGGATGGTGTTTCAGGTTCCCGACGACTTCACCCCCCGGTTCCTCCAGGTCCGAGGCACGCGGTTCGATGTGCCGACCGTGCGTGAAACGGACGACTGGGACGAGTTCCGTACCCGTTCCCACGCCATCGGAACCGGCACCGAAGAAACCTGGGGCGGCGACATCTCCACACTGGTCGACATGCGTGGCGGGCTTGGCCGCGGATCGCGACCGAGCCGAAGCGACTTCAAGGGCGACATCGACATCGAAGAGGAGAAGGGCCGCATCACCCGAGCAAACGGCGCGACGGTCGGCAACATGTCACGCGGAAAAGGCAAGTTGCGGGTCAAGGGCTTCGGGCTCTTCAACGCCGACGGGACCGACTTCGATCGCGGCAGGGGCATCGTCAAAATCGATGTCGGCCCGGAGAGCCCCGCCAACATCATCGCCATCGCACGGCGCATGGGCGGAGACGGCCAGGTACTTCTCTACGACACGGAAGGCGGCACGTATACGCCAAGCGGATACGAACGCAAGGACAACGTCAAGACGACCTTGACCTTCGACGTGCCCATCGCCACCTGGCGGGATGTGCGGCATCCACCCCGTATGGGGTCCGAGGATCGGTTCGAACTGATTTTCATCGTCCCCGTCGGCCTGACGCTCGATCGCCTCATGTTTGAGGACGAAGTCATCGGCCTGTTCGAAGGCGTTGTCGTCGTGCCACCAAGCACCCGCTGATCAGAACGGTGGGCGACTGAGCCGCGGTCGCTCCGTGTGTACGGAATTCGTGTATGGTTTGGGACGCACGCCACGGCGCTTCCAGGGACGCGATGTGTAGACCGGCCGTATGGAATCGCTCCCTGAAGGCGGAGAGGATTCACCCATGCAGCGACACTTCATCACGGGCCTCAT
>CAZSSV010000379.1:0-2083 GCA_964609425.1 uncultured Isosphaeraceae bacterium
CTTCGCATCGGAACCACCCGAGCCCGCGCGGTACCGGCGAAGTCAGGCGTCAGCGGCGGATCGCCGAGCGCTTGGCACTCGCACACGTGCCGAGTTGAAGGCGTTGCTGACCGAGGCGCAGTGGACATCGCTTCCAGGAACCCGAGTTCAGCCGGTTCGAGACTGATCACACGCCGCCGAGTTGACCACAGGCTGCCATCACCGACCGGCCAATCGTTCTGCGGCGATTGACGGAGAGGCCCGCCGCAGCGATCGCGGCGATGAACGCATCGACCGTGTCGTCGGCGGGTGCCGGCCAGGGGGAGTCCACCTTGGGGTTGTAGGGAATGACGTTGACGCGGCAGGGCAGCTCGTCTACCCAGGCAGACAGGCGTGCCGCGGCGTTCGGTGTGTCGTTGACGCCGGGAATGAGCACGTACTCAAGCAGAATCGGTCGGCCTCCGGCCTCGATCCATCCTCGCATGGCCTCGTGCAGTTCGCGCATCGGAACAGCGCGGGCGATGGGCATGAGTTCTCGTCGTGTGCACTCGTCGCCGGCGTTGATCGAGACTGCAAGCCGAATCTGATGCATGCCCTCGCGCCGCATGAACGCGGTGAAGCGGCGTATGCCATCGGCATGGCCGACCGTTGAGACGCCGATCCGGCTGGCCGGTATCGCGGCCGCGTTGTGATCGGTGAGCACCTCGATGGCGGGCAGAACCGAGTCCAGATTGTCCATGGGTTCTCCCATGCCCATGAAGACAATATTGGAGATCTCGGCACCGAGGCTGTGCCGGGCGTGGTGCCACTGGGCGATGATTTCGGCTGTGCTCACCTGACGCACGCGTCCCATCGTCGCCGTCTGGCAGAAGGTGCAGCCCATGGCGCAGCCAATCTGGCTCGAAAGACACAGCGTGTGCCGGATGCGACCCGAGCGGCCCTCGATCGGCATGATGACCGACTCGGTCTGGCGGCCGTCCTGGTGGGTGAGGAGAAACTTTCGGGTGTCGTCCTCGGTCTGCACCGCAGCGATGGTGCGGCCGTCAGAGGACACTGAAGGATGACTGCCGTTTCGGAAGAATCGTCGATAGGCCGCTGCGGCGTCCGTGGCCGGGCAGGCGGCCCGTTGCCTCCAGGTGTCGAGGGTGCACGCGAGGAGTTGGTCTGCGGCGATCACGGGCCGAGGATAGCACTCGGGCGAGGTACCATGCACCGCCTTCAGTTCACGGAGTTCACACCATGTCGCAGCGAACCATTCTCATCACAGGCGCAGCCGGTGAAATCGGGCACGGGTTGATCAACCGGCTCTCGGGTCAGCCTGGCGTCAGGCTTGTCGCCATGGACCTGCGGGATGTCCCGAAGTCTGTTCAGCGCAACGTGGAATCGGCCCATCAAGGCGACATCTGCGACCGGGCGTTCGTGGAGCACGTCATGTCCCTCCACCGGGTCAATGAAGTCATGCATCTGGCCGCGCTGCTCAGCACATCTGCGGAGCGGGCACCAGAGCAGGCCCACGAAGTGAACGTGCAGGGAACGTTCAATCTCATCCGAACTGCGGCCGAGCAGGCCCAGGCCTTCGGTGATCCGATTCGATTCGTCTTCCCGAGCACCATTGCGATCTATGGCGTGGACCCACGTGAGAAGGACACCCTGCCGCCCGTCAGGGAGTTTCAGGCCCTGAGGCCGATCACCATGTACGGCGCCAACAAACTCTACTGCGAAGCACTCGGCCGGTATTACGGCCGGTACTACCGCTCACTCACACGAGGCGACCGCCGCCCTCCCATCGACTTTCGATGTCTGCGGCTCCCGGGCATCATCTCGGCTGAAACGGTGCCGGTCGGTGGGACCAGCGACTACGTGCCGGAGATGATTCACGCGGCCGCCAGAGGTGAGCCGTGCACGTGCTTCGTTCGGTCCGAGACGAGTCTTCCGTGGATGATGATGCCCGAGTGTGTGGATGCGATTCTGCAACTTGCCGAGGCGCCGGTCTTGTCCCGGTGCGTGTACAACGTCGCATCGTTTTCGGCGACGGCAGGGACGTTTGCCGAAGCCGTTCGCTGCCACTTCCCGGGAGCCGACATTCGGTTTGAACCCAGCGAAG
>CAZSSV010000380.1:0-2077 GCA_964609425.1 uncultured Isosphaeraceae bacterium
ACCGAACACGAGGTCGCCAACATCCTCGCGGCTGCGGCTCCGGGTCGCGACCACGCGGCTTTCAGCACAGCCTACGCGACGGGTCTTCGACGGTTCGAGCTGGTCCAGTTGCAGGTGGGAGACATCGACGCTGCGGCAGGGGTCATCCACGTGCGCGAAGGCAAGGGCCGAAAGGCCCGCATCGTCTCGCTTCCCGACGTTCTACTACACCTTCTGCGTTCCTACTGGCGTCATCATCGCCCTGCTGGTCCCTGGTTGTTTCCAGGTCGCAGGCAGGGTCGGCACATCACGGCTGGCGGACTCCTGGGGAGGTTCCAGAAGACCTGTGAGTACGCGGGCATCCGTAAGCGGCTTGGGCTGCACAGCCTACGCCACGCATTCGCGACCCACTCACTCGAGGCAGGTGCCGACCTGCTGACCGTTCAAGCGCTGCTGGGCCATGCCGACCTCGAATCGACCCGGCGCTATCTACGGCTGTCCCGGGCGCACATCCGCAAGGCGCCCAACCCCTTGGACCGTCTGTCCCTGCTGCCACCGGCCAAGCTCGGGTAGGCCTTCGTGCATCGCACTCCGGCGACGGCCGGGGTGGCGCGATCCGTCTACGACCTAGGCGCCTTCGTGCGCACCCATGGGCCGTCGTACTGTCGTGACCACCCCGTGCCAGCGCGCCATCTGCGCGTACTCGACGACATGGCGAGTTGCCGAACCGCCGCACTGGGCGGCCACCGCGACACCTGTTCGTCCTGCGACTTCACCAAGGTCTCCTACAACTCCTGCCGCAATCGTCACTGTCCGAAGTGCCAGTTCCCTGCGCAGCAGAAGTGGATTGAACAGCGCCGCCAGAGAACGCTGCCCGTCCATCACTTCCATGTCGTCTTCACCCTGCCTGGCGCCGTCCGGCCGATCGCCCGCGCCAACCCTGCAGTCGTCTACGGCCTGCTGTTTCGCGCGGCCGCCCAGACTCTGCTGACGCTCGGCAAAGATCGGCTTGACGCACAGGTGGGGGTCACCTCGGTTCTGCACACCTGGCGTCGCGACCTCGGCTACCACCCACATGTCCACTGCGTCGTGACCGGTGGCGGGCTGGCAGTCGACCGAGGCGAATGGGTCGCCACACGACCCAATCACCTGTTTCCCGTCGCCGTGATGCGCAAGCTCTTCCGAGGCAAGTTCCTCGCTGGCCTCGTTGCTGCCCAAAAAGACGGAAAGCTCAAGCTCAAAGGCACGGACTTCGACGACCCGCGCGTCTTCGCAACCCTCCGGAGACAGCTGTACAAGGCCAAGTGGGTCGTCTATGCCAAGCGTCCGTTCGGTGGTGCCAAGCAGGTCTTCGGCTACCTCGGCCTCTACACCCACCGAGTCGGAATCGCGAACAGCCGGGTCGTCAACGCCAACCAAGCATCCATCACCTTCCGCACCAGAGGCGAGCGGACCGTCACGCTGACGCCCACCGAGTTCATTCGACGATTGCTCCTGCACGTCCTCCCCCACGGCTTCCACAAGATCCGACACTACGGGCTGCTGGCACCGGGCAACGTCAACACCAGGCTGGTCCAAGCACGCAGCATCCTCGAGTCTGACCCACCATGTTCCGTCGACGCAGCAGCTGTCGAAGCCCCTGCTGACAAGGTCGAGGTTGTCAGCGATGACATGGTCAACGACGGCCCACTCCACAAGCGCATCTGCCCTTGCTGCGGCGAACGAACGCTCGTTCGAATCCACCTCACGCCACATCGCCAGACACTCCGCCCCATCGACTCATCATGACCACACACCCACTGCTCCCGAGTCGCCGCCGCGCAGTGGCCACGGCAAGGTGCGTGTCCGCGACAGATCTGCGCCCTTGGAAGACCCAGCAGCCCGATTCCAGTGCCACCCAGCCGGCCTGGAAGGCATCAACACCAGCCTGCCGGTGCCCTGTTGGCATCCCCATCGGATGCCGCCGACTGCAATCTCTGCATAGGCGCTGTCGAGCCGACTGACGACGGTGGCCTCGCGGCTTCGTTCAACCCGGATTTGGAAGCGTGGACCCAGTCAGGCTGCGCGTTGTCGCGTGGTCCACGCTGCCAAACCCTGT
>CAZSSV010000381.1:0-2056 GCA_964609425.1 uncultured Isosphaeraceae bacterium
GTTTCAAGGCCCCATGGCGGTCGTGCAGCGCTCCACGGGTCCGCCCCACAAAGACGACCTCGGCGCCCGCCATCGGGTGCGTGGCGAAGCCTCGGGGGTGAACCGGGTTGGGCACCAGGAAGGTCTCAATCAGCGGCGTCGTCGACATGTTCGCACGGTATCGCCTGATAGCCTCTGGCGCATGCCATGGGATGATGACTTCCCCGAAGCGGCCCTGGCGCCGACCGTCTACGAACTTGGCACGGACCTGCGGGCGTTGATCACGTGGCTTGCACGTGGCGGCTTCCGGGCGGTGCAAATGGGCGCTTCGGGTCCAAACGGGCTTCGGCCTCGGTCCATGTCCGGATCGGCGCGCCGGGATCTGGCGCTTTCGCTGCGACGAGCGGGCCTCATGGCCGCCGGCGTGGACCTGTGGATTCCGGCTGAGCACTTTCAGGAATCGGACCGCGTCGATCGCGCGGTCGACGCGGTGCAGGCCGCCTGCCGGTTGGCGGCCGACCTGGACCGGTGCCCCCTCACCATGCGACTGTCGGACACGCCGCTGAGCTGCGATGTTCAGGAGGCGATCGGGCAGTCTGCGTCGGCGTGTGGGGTCCGGATTTCGGCGCTGGGATGCGCCGAGCTGCCGCCATGGTGCGACCACTGCGTGGATCCTCCGCTCATGCTGGAGGCGGGGGAAGACCCCGTGGCGGCGGCGGCCAACCCAACCGCAACGGTCCGACTGTGCGATCTGGTGGCCGGGGTCAGATCGGCACCAGTTGCGGGAGGACTCCTGGATGTGCTCGCCTACAGAACAGCGTGCCAGGTGGCCGCGCCGCGGCGACCGGTGGTCGCAGATCTGCGATTCCTTGCAGACCCGACCGCCTCGCTGAGCACCATGCGGCAGGCCTGGGACCGCTCCGCCTGAGCCCGCCGCGGGTGTGGAGGAGCGATACACTTGTGGGCATGGACGGTCTGGTGCATGGCGTGGACATCGTCGATATCGAGCGGATCGCAGCGCTTGTTCGTTCGCATGGTGAGCGGTTCCTGACCAAGGTGTTCACCGAGGCGGAACAGACGTACGCAGAGTCCTCCCCGCCCGGCCGGCTGGAGCGGTATGCGGCCCGGTTCGCGGCGAAGGAGGCGGTGTTCAAGGCCATCGGGTGTGGCTGGGCAGGGGGAACGGCTTGGACCGATGTCTCGGTATCGCACCGGGCGGGGGGCGCGCCAACGGTGGCTGTTGCAGGTCACACTGCCGCGATTGCTGCCGAGTGCGGTATCCACAGGTGGGAGATCTCACTGTCCCATGCAGGAGGGCTGGCCATGGCCAGCGTGATTGGTTTCCCGGGAGGTGCGTCAGATGCCTAGACGCGGTTCACGACCATCCTTGTACGAAGTCGGGCAGATGCGGCTCAGTCGGTCCGGACAAGGGCTCGAGACGGACGGGGCTTCGCCGTCGCGAGAAGACCGGCCAGGACGGACCAGCCTGCGGGTACCGCTGGGCTTCATGTGGATGGTTGTGCTGGGTGGAATCGTGTTGATTGTGATCGCGTGGGCGATCGGGCGTGGGGCGGGGGCCGAGGAGGCCCGCAAGACCGGCGTCCTGTCGGCGGCTCAGATGGAACGGGTGCAGGACCCGCTGCAGGTGGCGGCTCCACCGGCTCCGGCGGTTCCGCCCGCTGCCCCGCCCGACCCGGTGCCCGTCCCTGAAAAGGCAGCCCCAGAGGCCGCTACGGGCGATCCGATGCAGTCCGGGCTGTACTACTTCGTGCTGGCTGAGTGGCGTCCGGCTGACATGGAGCGAATGGGTGACTTCTGTCGGAGCCAGGGACTTGATGTCGCGGTGGTTTCGGGCGACAATGCGCGGCTCGCGAAGCTCATCGCCCTTCCAGGCCTGCAGTCGGACCGGTCGTCCGATCCTGCGGTTCGGGCGCTCGCTTCCAAGATCTCCTCCGTCGGGCGATTGTGGAAGACGAGTGGCGGCACGACGAGTTTCGATGATAAGTACCTGATGCGCAAGGGCGATTGACCATGAGCCTCCACCGAAGTCTGAAGACCAAGCCTGCCGGCCTCAACC
>CAZSSV010000382.1:0-2051 GCA_964609425.1 uncultured Isosphaeraceae bacterium
GTATCTGCCGTTCTTCGGAGGCATTGTGCCAAGCGTAGATCAGCACCGAGCACTTGAGATGTTCCTCGTTGGCGAAGAGCGGGAGTTTAGCCGCCTTGTGGAGGAGGGTGAAGGTGCCACTGGCGACCTGATGGTGTGCGGCCGGCCCGGCAGCGGGAGGCACACGTGGATGTCGGCTGCCGCCGTTGCAGCAGCCGTTCTTCGAGGCGACAAAGTGCTCGTCTTGTCTGCGGATGCCGAATTGGCGGACGCCTGTGCGGGCATGATGCGAGAGGCTTTGCAGCAGTCTCAGGTGTCAGGACTCATTCTTGTTCAACGGCTCGATCAAGGTCTTGAGGCACGGCTCGACTCGGGCAACTTTCAGGCCATTCCGGAAGTCCTGGTGGCAACGCCGTGGGAGGTGCAGAGTGCATTCTTCAGCGAGCAGGGCAGGGTGAGCAAGGCCAAGAAGGCTGCGATCCGTATGATCGACTCGATCATCGTTTCCGACATCACGTCGTTCCATGCTGCGGACAGTCTGCGCCTTCCCTTCCTGATCGGCAAGATTCGGCTGGTGAATGAGGTCGCACGCGATCAGGTGCAGGTCGTGGTTCTTGCGCCAAGTGACATGGATGAACATGTGCGCGACATGATTGGCGATCGGCTGATCTCGCCGATCCGTTCATGGAGGCAGGATCGTGTGGTCGCCATGCGACCGTGGCGGGCGCCTCCGGAAGTCGAAGTGCTCGTCGGGGTGGTTGACGTGGACGCTGCGAGTGCCGCCATTGCATCCTTCCTCTTGGAGATGGGGCAGTTTGTGGTCGTTGTCCGGCGTGGTCTTGGTAGCAGGGCCCTCCGCCAAGTGCATGCTGAACTGCTTCCTGAGCATGTTCCCCCGAGTCATCTGCAGGTTGTGCCGACATTGGCGGCTCTGAGATCCCAAGTCCCTGAACCGCCGGGCGATGGAGCCGGGCCGGCTCATGACTGGTGCGTCATCATGGCACGATCGACCCAGGATGAGGGCGTCGGGTGCGTCTCGGTCCCCTTGATTCCGAATGCTGAGCACACGGCCATCATCCATCTCGGTCGCAGGGACGATGTGGATCGCGAACCTCCGATTCAGTTACCCCTCTTTGGCTCTTCGAGATCGGAGGGGCAGTTGGTGCGTGAGTTGGCTGACATCATCCCCTATCTTGAGCTTCGGGCACCTGTCCATCGAAATGTGTGGCGACAGTTTGGTGTTCCCGGCCCGGGAAAACTCAAAGAAGCGGTTGGGGGCGAGCAGGTCCTGGACAGTTTTCAATTCCTTCTCGACGCTCCAGAGGCGGTCGCAGCGGGGGGACATGCTTCGAGCCCGGCGAATCGCCTCTTTCCTTGGCTTCAGTTGGAGGCGTACGAGGGGCACCATCTTGATATTGGGCATGCGGTTTCGCAAGGGGCAACACACGCCCTTCGGCTGCGCCCCGGCAGCGGGTCTGACCTCATCGTGACATCCCGGGCCCTGTGCGAGTCCGAAAGCGGCCGCATCGCGAATTGGTCGATCGAAGATCAGGTCCTTCGTGACCCGACACTCGATCTGGCAGCGACGGATGTGCTGGAGAAAACGTCCCGCGACGGGCGTAACTGGCGACCCAGGAGTGTGATGTCTGAGGGCGAGAGCGTTCGCATCGAAGGGTATCGAGGGTCTGATTCCGAGGACGAGGCCTTCCGGCCAATGTGGAGTGGCGAGGTGTCGATCCCAGAGGATGCCATCGCAATTCCTGCGACTCAGGGATTCCCGCCTGGTGTCCGTTGGTATCAATTGCGTCAGGCCGACGCTCGCCAATTGTCTGCGGCTTGCGCTGTCGCTTGGCAATTGACGGGGTTCTACTCCCTTTCCTGCGCTTCGTCGCCCATCCAAGATGTGTCGTTTAGGTACGAGGCGGCCGCGTCGATGCTCGTGCTTGGTACGTGGAGCCAGGAAGGCGAACCTGTGGCAGGCATGCAGGGCCAGTGGTGCATACAGGCCGTGGATGGAGTGCGTCAGTACTGGCCCGAGATGACCGCTGCCATCATGGCCGGTCTCAGTAAGT
>CAZSSV010000383.1:0-2049 GCA_964609425.1 uncultured Isosphaeraceae bacterium
GTCAAGGTACGTGCCGTCACATTGCGTGTCGTCCGGCTCGCCGTAGCCACTGTCCGTGGCGTTGGACGTATCGAACGGGTTGACGCCGTCGGCGTACGCAACCGCTTCGTCACACGTGTTGCCGGCGGCACCACACATGATGTCAGCGCAGCCGGATCCGTTACCCATGAACTCTCCGCCGAAGTCGGCGCAGTCACTGGGCAGCAATCCGTCAAGGCAATCGCTCGGGCCGAGGCAGCAGGCACCCGGCGCAGGAGCTTCGCAGGAGACGCTCATCGTGCCCGTGCCCGTTCCGCCCTCAGCGAACGAACCGACGCGGATCACGACGCTGTCGCCAGCGGTGAGGTCGAGCGCGAGTTCGGAACTGAGGCCGTTGTTGGCGCCACCGCAGTCGTCGTTGCAGACGAGCATGGTGCCGTCACAGGCGTCATAGACGGCCAAGCGGCTGTCAAAGTCGACGGTGTCACACGTGGACACAGTCACGGTGCCATTGCACGAAGCCACATAGGAGTACCACAGATCGTTGTAGATCTGCTCTTCGCCGAAGTTGTCGCAGAGGGTGAAGTCTGCGGCGCCATCGGTGAGGGCGGCCGTGTTGTCGATGCCGGTGTCGCCGTCGCCGATGGCGATCGCGCCGGAGCAAACGGTGTTGGCCGGAGCTTCGACACAGGTGACGTCAGCACAGTCGACATCCTGACCTTGGAAGGCGCCCGTGCAATCGGGCTCCCACATGGTCATGCATGAGCCGTCGGCCAGGCAGCACGCACCAACGACGCAGTCAGCACAGGAGGTGCCTTCGCCGAGCCAGGAGCCCACGCAGTCGGCTTCCTTCATGTCGTCGGCACAGCCGTCGACGCCGTAGCAGCACGCGCCACGCGGCAGGCAGTCGCCGCCGAATGCGCCGATGACCTCGAGGAGGTCATCCACGGTGACTTGGCAGTCGCCGGAGGGCAGCGGGAACACATCGCCCATGGGGCGGCTGGTGCCGTCGCCGACCTCGCCGAAGGTGCCAATGACACCGAGGACGTCATTGACGTCGATCAGGCCATCGGGGACGCCGGCCGGGCCCGTGATATCAGCGTTGCAGGAACCCAGCGGGATATCGCAGGGATCACTGGAACCACTCATCACACGGAGGGCCAGGTTGTTGACCATGTTCTGGTAGGGGCCGAAGCCGAACCCACCGGCAGGGTTGCACTGGTATGAGTTCAAGTCGCCGATGAAGCTGATCGCCTGACCGGTCTGGCCGTTGGTGCCAAACTCGTTCATGGGGATCAGGGCGACCCAGTTGGTACCGACAGCCGTGTTGAACATGCCGGAGGCACCGATCAGGTCGTAGCCAGCCAGGCCCCAGTTGGGGTCGCCCGCAGGGGCGCCAGCGAAGTCAGCGCTGGACACGTCGCCGGTCAGGCTGGCGCCTGCGGCGGTGTAGTCGCTGTAGAAGTTGACCTGGAGACCGGAGATGCCGTCGATGCTGACATAACCGTTCCAACCGCCGACAACCGACTGAACACCCGCTGCGGGCGTGCCCGCCGGGTTGTCGAAATCGTCGATGGCGCCGATGTCATACACGCTGAATGAGGCCTCGAAGATCTGGTTGGCGAGCATGTTGCTGGTGTCAATGTCAGCGCCGTCATCGGACCCAATCTGGTCCATCATGGCGGCACCACCACCAGCGCTCGCGACAGACGCGAGGCCGAAAATACAGAGACAGGACGGTAGCGTTTTCATGTCTTGGATTCCCCTCCTAAGACGGGTTGTGCTCCCAGCGACGAGCCGGGACGCTCTCTCTAGTAAAAAGGGTGGTTCATCACCCACGCATTACCGCATCACTGACGTCGTGATGCGGTCACTCTCAATATGTTGGGTCTGCCTGATTCGGCAAGGGCTCCTCGTTCTCAAGCCGGGGCGGGTGCCTCGGCGACTCTTCCATTTCCCGAAAGCGGCGGACGTGCACAGCCCGACCGCCCTCCAATGTGATCGGCAAGGGGAATGCTGTCAAGGACTTGTCGCGCGGTTCTGGTGGTATCTGCCCCGATTTTTCGCCCT
>CAZSSV010000384.1:0-2044 GCA_964609425.1 uncultured Isosphaeraceae bacterium
CTGACAGCGGCAGCAGCCACCCTGATTCCGGCCTGCGGTCGCCCCCACCCCTTGGCGGAATGGGATCCGGACGCCTATGCCCCCGCCGCCCCCTCCGCTTCTTGGTCTGCAGCGTGGTTCCCTCCCACGGCCTCTCCGCCGCCGGCCCCCACGCCGATCACAACCGACATCGACGGGCCGCTCACCCTCGCCTCCGCCATCGACGTAGCGCTCCGAACCAATCCGGGGACGCGGCTGTCCTGGGCCGATGCCCACGCCGCAGCTGCCGAGTATGGCATGGCCCGCGGCGCGTGGTATCCGACCGTGACGGCGTGGGCCGAGGCCATGCTGGAGCAGGCCATCGACCAGCCGGGTGGCCCCGATCGACTGCGGCGACTTGATCGCACCTCCGCCGGCCCCGGCGCATCGCTCACGTGGACCCTGCTCGACTTTGGCCGCCGCGAAGCCGCAGACGACGCGACGTCACGCGCCCTGCTCGCCGCCAACCTGACGTTCAACCGCACCCTGCAAGACGTGGTGTTCGCGGTGCAGAAGGAGTGGTTCACCCTCGAGGCCGCTGACGGGCAGTTGGCCTCCGCGCAGCAGTCGCTCACGCTGGCCGCGTCGATCCTCACACAGGTCGAAGCGCGGTTCGCGCTCGGGCTGGCCACCGTGCCAGACGTTCTGGCTGCGCAGCAGGCGCACGCGCTGGCCGGATACGACGTGCAGGTGGCAAGGAGTGGCATTCACGATGCTCGAACTGACCTCATGGTGGCTATGGGGGTACCGCCCGACACCGTCGTCGCCATGCACTTTTCCGCAGATGAGCCGCTTCCACCGGCCCTCGCCATCAGCGTGGAGGCCCTTGCCGAGCTCGCCGTGGCGGCGCGGCCTGATCTCGCCGCTGCTGCGGCCGAAGTCCAGGCGGCAGACGCCCGGGTCCGAGCAGCCGAAGCCACACTCGCGCCGACCGTCGACCTGCTGGCAGGCGTGTCATACACCTACGTCGACTATGACCTCAATCCTTACAGCGATCCTCCGCCAAACTCCGGCAGTGGGTGGACGCCGACATGGCAGGTGGGCCTGGTCGGCTCCTGGGTTCTCTTCGATGGCGAGATTCGGCACAATGAGATTCGCCGCGCCCGCGCCCGACGGGAGGCCGCCGCAGCCTCGTTACGAGCGGCCCAGCTGGCCGCCAGGGGCGAGGTGTGGGACACCTACTTCGACTACGAGAACGCTGTTGAGCGTCTGGCGTGGGCCCGCCGGCTTGGGGAGTCGGCGGCCGAGTCGCTGACGGCCACACAGGCAGCCTTTGCCAGCGGCCTTCGAACGCTACCGCAACTGCAAACGGCCCAGCAGCAGGACGCACAGGCCCGATCGATTCGCATCGCAAGCCGCGCCGACGTCCTGATCGCCGCCGCAGCCATGGTGCACGCCACCGGCGACCTGCGGATGACGCCTTCCCGCGAGACGCTCGACCTACACACCTTCTGAGCGGCGCCGCCGTGACAGGTCGGGCATGCCCGGCGCCCGCAGGAACTGGTCCGCGGCTTCCTTCGCAGCTGGCACCATGTCATCGAGCGCCCGGCACAACTCCTGGTAATACCCCATGACCTCAAGATGGCTCTGCCGCCCGCTCGCTTCCATGTCCTGTGTTCCCGCCTCCATGACAGCCACCGCCCGCTCCAGCACCGTCGGCAACGGCTCGATGACCGGATCGCCTCCCTGAACGATGTCGGCAACCGCTCGAATTCGCCGCTCCACGGCCTTGCGGAGTTTGGTCACATCCTCGTGCATCACAAGATCACCGTCGAGACTGCGCTCATAGCGAGCCTGAATGATCAATGACATCCTCGGAAGCGCGTCCTGCAGCAGCGTCGCAAGCCGAAGCGCGGGGGCCGACCGCGCCGGGGAGAGCCCGCACTCGTATCGAGCTTCTTCGCGGAAGCGAAAGGCTTCGCTCAGCGATACTCCGAACTTGAACGACCATCCATTGCGAGGACGTGCCATCGCTTCGGCTTCGGGAGACCAAATCCCTGCTTCCAGCATGTCCGAGAGCGTGAGT
>CAZSSV010000385.1:0-2043 GCA_964609425.1 uncultured Isosphaeraceae bacterium
ACCCTCCTCACGCACGCCGCGCGGGCCACCCGATCATCGCAGCGGCCCCCACTGCAAGGGCCACCCAGGCAGGGGCCCATGCTCACCTGCGGGTGGCCGAGCACGCCCCCGGCCTTGCCACCGCCGCTGGTGGCCGTGCTGGGACGGGCCGCCGCACCGGGCCGTCCGAGAATACCCCGCACGCCATGCCGCCCGTGACGCCAGATTGCTGTTATCGGACGCTTCAAGCCGGGCGGCGTGCAGCCGGCGGAGCCGCCGGGCACCCCCCCAGGACCGGCATGGCCACGCAACCTGCCACGATTCAATGACTTACTACCGCCCAGCGCCGACGATGGCCCCCGGGCCGACTCCTTTCGGTTCCGGTACAGCATTTGCTTGCGAGAATCGGTTGCGGTTTTTTGGGCCTTCCCCTACACTGTCGGGCTCGGCGGAGGCAGTTTGATCAACATTACATCGTTTTTTCATCGGCAGGACGGCCGCGGTCCAAGGGTCTTTCAGTGCCTCGTTGATGGAAAAACAGGTTCCCTTCACTCTCCAGAGGTGACCGCATGACTTCGATGACGGTGCGCAACTTCTCAAAGCGTGGCGACGCCATTCCTGTCCCAGCTTTGACGCAAGTCCAGCAGACCGCGTACGAACGGTTCATTCAACTCGACAAGGATTACCTCAAGCGTGATCCAACCGTCGGGCTTGAGAGCCTTCTCAAGGAAGTATTCCCCATCGAGTCGTACGACGGCACGATGCGGCTGGAGTACCTCTACTACAAGCTCGACAAGCCACGCTATACACCGGACGAGTGCAAGGAACTCCGGCTGACGTACGGTCGCCCGTTCCGCATTGGTGTGCGTCTGGTTCGCGAAGGCGTGTCAGAGATCCCCGAAGAGGAGATCTACCTCGGAGAGATTCCGATCATGCTTGGCGGCGGCGAGTTCATCGTCAACGGTGCAGAGCGTTGCATCGTCAGCCAACTCCACCGCTCCCCGGGTGTCGATTTTGGCATCACTCAAGACCTCGGTGACCGCCCGTTGCACTCGGCGCGAATCATTCCCGAACGCGGCTCGTGGATCGAACTCGAAGTGACCAAGAAGGACGTGCTGGCGATGAAGATCGACCAGTCGCCCAAGATCGCCGCAACGGTCTTCCTCCGCGCGCTCGACGAGTCGTTGAGCAGCACCGAGAAGATCCTTGAGACGTTCTACGATGTCGTCCAGTGCCCGATCGCCAAACTCGAGCCCGAGCACTATTCGGCCGAGACGATCATCACCGAGGAAGGCGAGGAACTCTGCCGGGTCGGTGCTCCAATCGGTGACGCGCTCGAGGCCCTGCAGGCATCGAACATCAAGAAGATCGACGTGGTCAAGGATCCGAGCGATCCGCTCATCCTGAATACCCTCGCGATGGAGCGGCTGGATTTCATGGCCGACGCCACCGAGCACGAGGCAGCCCTGCTCCGAATCTACAGCCGCCTTCGCCCGGGCAATCCCCCCCAACGAGACAAGGCGAAGTCGCTCTTCAAGGAAAAGTTCTTCGACGAGAACCGCTACCGGCTCGGCAAAGTCGGTCGCTTTCGGATCAACCGCAAGTTCGACATGGACATTCCCGAGGACGTCATGCACCTCCGCGGAGAAGACTTCATGGCCGTCACGCGGTACATCCTCGACCTCCGAGCGAAGCGAAACAAGGCGTACATCGACGACATCGACCACCTTGGCAACAGGCGTCTGCGGACGCTTGACGAGTTGGCCGTAGAAGAGATGCGAAAGGGCTTCTTGAAGCTTCGCCGCACTGTCCAGGAGCGCATGAGCGTCAAGGACCCCGACGAACTCTCGAAGATCGCCGATCTGGTCAACTCCAAGTCGATCAGCAGCGCCATTGACTTCTTCTTCGGCCGCAGTGAACTCTCACAGGTCGTTGACCAGACCAACCCGCTGTCGATGCTCGTGCACGAGCGCCGACTGTCGGCGCTCGGCCCCGGCGGTCTGAATCGCAAGCGTGCCGGCTTCGAGGTTCGCGACGTCCATATCTCTCACTACGGCCGAATCT
>CAZSSV010000386.1:0-2024 GCA_964609425.1 uncultured Isosphaeraceae bacterium
GCCCCGCACTCCCCGCCTCCCGGGAGCAATTCGGCGAGCCCGACCGATACGGCCGTCTTGCCCCCGGCAGTCGGGCCGATGAGCAGGATGATGGGGTGAGTCGTTGTCATGGGAAACCACCCCGTCCTCGCCAGGGACCGGTACGGTACGTCACTC
This sequence comes from uncultured Isosphaeraceae bacterium, assembly GCA_964609425.1. GTDB lineage: Bacteria > Planctomycetota > Phycisphaerae > Phycisphaerales > SM1A02 > UBA12567. The sequence continues at coordinate 157 of CAZSSV010000386.1, forward strand.
GCAAGCCCCTCGCAGAACGGAGCGTGACTCGTGCGGACCATGACCGTCAAGGATCTCGATTGCAAGGGGCGGCGTGTGCTGGTTCGCGTCGATTTCAACGTGCCCCTCGCAGCGGACGGAGCGGTGCTTGACGACCGTCGAATCTCAGCGGCGCTGCCGACCGTCCAGTACATACTCCGGCATGGCGGAACGCCGATTCTGATGAGCCACTTTGGTCGACCGTCCGGAACTGGGGCGGAGGCCGCCTTCTCGCTTCGGCCTGTGGCGGATCGGCTGCAGGAGTTGATCGGCGGCAAGCACCTGGTGCGTTTCGTGGAGGGGGCGTGCGCCGGCGGTGATGCGAGGAGCGTGGTGGCTGAGGCGGCGGCGGGTGACGTTGTGCTGCTGGACAACCTGCGGTTCGACCCCGGTGAGAAGTCCAATGACCCGGCATTGGGCGCTGCGATCGCCGCGCTCGCGGATGCCTATGTGAACGACGCCTTCGGCACGGCGCATCGCGCCCATGCCTCGATGGTCGCCGTGCCCGATGCCATGGGTGGTGCCCCGTGTGTTGCAGGTCTCCTGCTCGAGAAGGAGATTCACTATCTCTCGGAGGTTCTGCGCGATCCGGGCCGACCCTTTGTGGCGGTCCTCGGCGGCGCCAAGGTGTCCGACAAGCTCGCGGCCATCGAAAACCTGCTACCGAGGGTCGACGCTGTTCTGGTCGGCGGAGCCATGGCCTACACCTTCCTTCATGCGCAGGGCCGTGCCGTCGGAGCGAGCCTGGTCGAGGGCGACATGGGGCACGTCGCAGATCGCCTTCTGAAACAGGCGTCCGAGGCCGGGGTCGATCTGCACCTGCCGACCGACCATGTGTGCGCCGAGCGAATCGAGGCCGGTGTGAATGTTCGAGTCTGCGAGATTGGCATCCCTCCAGGCTGGATGGGTCTGGACATCGGACCCGAGACGGCCGACGTCTGGGCCGATGTGGTGCGGGCGGCGAGGACCGTCGTCTGGAACGGTCCGGTCGGCGTGTTTGAGACGCCCCCATTCGATCGCGGAACCATCACGCTTGCCAAGGCAGCCGCTGAGGCAACGCGGCGTCACAAGGCGGTGACCATCGTCGGTGGTGGTGAGACCGCGGCGGCTGTGGAGCGGGCGGGCGTCGCTGATGCGATCTCGCACGTGTCTACGGGCGGTGGAGCCAGCCTTCGCATGCTTGAAGGGGCTGAACTGCCAGGCGTGGCTTCCTTGGATCGTTCCTGAGCGCTATACTCGGCCCACCGGGCTCTCAGACACCGAGCATTGGAGTACCCCATGAATCTCGAACGGACGCTTACTCGTGTGCGATCAGCCGCGCTGTACGGAGCCTGCATCTGCGTGAGTACGGCCTCCGCGTTTGCGGCGGAGAAGCTTCAGGTGGGTGACGTGGCACCTGAGTTCAGCGTCGAGAGTTGGATCCTCCCTTCTGATGAGGGCGTGGAAGTCGATCTCACCGATGGCAAAGTGCACGTGATCGAGTTCTGGGCAACGTGGTGTGGGCCGTGTAAGTTCTCAATCCCACACCTGACTCGCCTTCAGCAGGTGTGGGGCGAGGACCGGCTCCAGATCATTGGCGTGTCCAACGAAAAGCCGGAAGACGTCAAGCCCTGGATTGACAGGAACCTGTCTCAGATCGGATACGCCATTGCCTTGTCCAGCGGCCGGGGCGTGCAGAAGACCTGGTACAAGGGCGCGCAATTGTCGTCCCTTCCGGCTGCCTTCATCGTCGGGCCCGCCGGACGGATTCAGTTCATCGGAAACCCGAATGAAGAAGCGTTCGAGCACACGTTGACCAAGGTTCTGAGTGGCCGGTTCGACGCGGCGATGGAACGCGCGGCGGCACCGAT
>CAZSSV010000387.1:0-2014 GCA_964609425.1 uncultured Isosphaeraceae bacterium
AAGCCGATCGATCCGGCGTGCGACTGCCCGGCCTGCGGGGGCGGATTCAGCCGGGCCTACCTGCGGCACCTCTTCACAGCCGGGGAGATGTTGGGGCCCATCCTGCTGAGCCTGCACAACATCAGGCACTTCGAGCGCCTGATGGTGGACATCAGGGCGGCCATCAGGGATGATGCGTGGTCTTCGCTGGCTCGGGCCTGGCCGGTGCTGGACCCTTCGAAAGGAGAAGGGACGGCGGCGTCAGACTCGGGAGTCACCGGCGAGCGGAGCACGACCTCATGAACATGTACGGCGACAACCTTGTGTGGACATGCTTCGGGACCGCCGCGCCGGCCGCGCCGGGTGCCTCTGGCCCGGGGGCAGCTGGAGCGGAAGGGACGGTTCAGGAAGGTGGCGAAGGTGGTCCGTCGGGACCGTTTGGCGACAACTTCTTCATGATTCTCATCCTTGTGATGGTGGCGGTCGTCGGCTTTTCGATGCTCAGCCAACGCAAGGAGAAGAAGCGTCGCGCTGCCCTACTCTCCAGCATCGGCAAGAACGACACCGTGCAGACGATCGGCGGCATGATCGGCCGCGTCGTCGAACTCAAGACCGACCGCGCTGTGCTCGAGGTCGATCGCAATTCCGGCAGCCGCGTCACCGTCTCGAGGGCGGCGCTGCAGCAGGTACTCGAATCCTCCGGATCTGACGGTGACGAGGACTCCGACGGCGCGTGAGCCGTTTTTGAAACCCACGAGAACATCATCCCCATGCAGAACGCATTCTGGAAACTTGTCGTCATCATCGTCGTCTTTGGTGGATGCCTGTGGGCAGTCAATCCGCCGGAAGATCGAATTCGTCTCGGCCGAGACCTCAGCGGTGGCGTCAGCCTCGTGTACTCGGTTCGGATGCCGGAGGGTGCTGACCGCCCGGCCCTTCTCGAACAGACCATTCGGGTTCTCTCAGAGCGTGTGAACCCACAGGGCGTCCTTGACATCGCCATGACGCCACTGGGCAGCGATCGCATCGAAGTCGTGATGCCGCTTCCCAACGAAGAGGTCAAGGCACTCGCTGAGGCATATCGGGCGGGCCTCGACGCGTTCGTCGAGGCCACGGAGATCAAGCGGTCGGCGTTGGAGCAGGCACTTGCTTCGGGCACCGCCGTCGAGCGGTTCGGCGGGCAGGGTGACCGCGGTCAGCTGGTCATGAGTCTGCAGGCAGCGTGGGATACCGCGCAAGCCCTCCGAGAGGAGCGGGCGAGGATTGAAGACTCCGGTGATGCTGGGGCTGTCAATGCAGCCCGGCAGGCGCTGGCCGATGCCGAGTACGACCTGGAGACCATGCAGCAGGACCTGCTGTCGATGAGCCTGGATCGCGGCCGCGTCGTACGCGTCCTGGAACTTCCAGACTCTCGAGAGGTCGTCAGAGACGAGTCGGGCGACATCGTGGTGGACGTCGACGGCCGCGCGGTGGTGAAGCCCTCGCCACGCGAGGTCGCCATTGAGCAACTCTCGCTTGAGTTCCCGCAGGCCGCCGATGGTCTGGAGGGCGTGCTTGAATCCTGGCGTGGATATCAGGCGCGTCGAACTGGCCTGGACGATCCGAAGGACTTGCAGCGGCTACTTCGGGGCGCCGGCGTTCTCGACTTCCACATCGCAGCCAGGCCCGGAGCCGTCGAAGGCGTCGATGTCGAGCAGCTCCGGTCGCAGTTGGACGAGGTCGGGCCGGACAACACCGACTCTGTCATCGCAAGCTGGTTCCCGATTCACGATCTCGATCAGTGGGTGGATTCGCCGGAGTCCCTGCAGGCGCTCGAAGCGGATCCCGTCACCTACTTTGCAACGAGCTATCGGCTCGTCGCCGCCGAGCGTGATGGGCAGTACTACGTGCTGCTGTACACCCAGCCCGGCAAGGCCATGACCCACCGTGGCGACTCGACCTGGGCGGTCGAAGGAACGGGGCGGACGGTGGACCAACTGGGCCGTCCGGCCGTGAGTTTCAGGCTGGACGCATCGGGCGGAAGCCTGATGACCAG
>CAZSSV010000388.1:0-2006 GCA_964609425.1 uncultured Isosphaeraceae bacterium
ATTCCGAGATACTCGCGATAGCGTTCGGCCCAGGCATCCGGCACGTCGGCGGCATCGAGGTCGCCCTTCATCAGTGCACGCTCCAGCTCGAACCGAATCATGATGTGCATGTTGTACGTCGCTTCATCTGCTTCGACGCGAATGAAGTCGGGCCGAACGATATTGACCGATCGATACAGCGTTTCCACATCGAATTCAGCAACCGCCTCTCCGAAGTGCTTCAGGAGTACCGGGCGGCACCACTGCCAGAATTGCCGCGAACGCCCCACCTGGTTTTCCCAAAGCCGGCTCTGAGACTCGTGGATACCGAGCGACACGGCCGAACCGAGTGGAAGACCGGCTTCGTCCTGACGAAGCCCCTGTTCATAGATGGCATGGCCGCACTCGTGCATGGTGGAACCGAGCGCGTCGTTGACGTTGGCCTCATGAAACCGCGTCGTGATCCGTACGTCCCGAGGATGAAAGCCGGTGCAGAACGGGTGGGTGGAAACGTCCATTCGACCGCGACGGAAGTCGAAGCCGATGGCCTCAGCGACTTCCCGGACAAACGCCTCCTGCGCCTCCAGCGGCAGGGGCACTTCATTGAACGCGTTGCTTGGCGGGGTCGCTGAACCCTGAATTCGCTGTAACAGTCCCTGAAGCCGATCCCGCAATGGTGTGAAGACCGACTCGACCCACGCGGCCGTACAACCCGGCTCGTATCCGTCGGCCAGCGCGTCCCAGGGTTCTCCGCCCTCCGGCCACCCATAGCACTCTGCCTTGCGTCGGAGAAGCGACACGACCTTCTCAAGCCACGGCTGAAACTGCGAGAAGTCGGAGTTGCGCCGAGCCTCGGCCCAGTTGTGCTGTGCCTGGGAGCCAAGCACGGCTTCTTCTTCGACCAGATCGACCGGAATGCACGTCTGACGATCGTAATCCGTCCGAAGCCTCTGAATCGTCGCAGCTGCGTCCGAGGTCTCGTCGGCCATCAGGTCGTCGCACGCCTCACATTCCGCAATGAGGTCTCCAACCTCGCCGCTCGTCACGAGCTCGTGGTAGATCCTCGCCAGCGCCGCCAACTGCCTCCCCCGCGGCTCGACACCTTCCGGCGGCATCTTGGTTTCCTGATCCCAATGGAGAACCGACGCAGAGGAGCCGACAGCGACCGCGCCAAGCACACGATCTTTGAGGGTCTCGAGTGCGGGATGCGTCGCTGTTTCCGTCGTAGTTGCCATGTCACTCGTCTCCTGGGGTGAGGTGATGTGGGGCCCCGCATGGTAGCAATGGCCCCGCTTCCAACGACACAGCAGCCCGCCAAGAGCGCACCGAGCCGGTCGCAAGCGACCGGCTCGGAGGGGAATCTCAATGCAATGGACTTCACTCTTCGGTGAGCACCACGATCACCTGCGAAGCGTTGGCGTCCGTCCGGGCCTTGGCCAGGTCGAGCGCCGTCCGCCCCGAATTGTCCTTGGCCGAGAGATCAGCGCCAGCCTGCTTGAGAAGGCGAATCTTGTCGGCAGAGCCATTGGCGTGTGAAGCGGCGGCCAGAATCGGCGTCTGCCCCACACGGTTCTTCGCTTCGATGTTCGCGCCGCTATCGAGCAAGGTTTTCATGCCTTCAATCTTGCCTGTCTTGCACGCGTGCATGAGCGGCGTCGAACCGTCGATGCCGTCGCCGGCCTCGATGTTGGCGCCCGCTTCCAGCAGCATCGGAATAGCGTTGGGATCACCGAAACCGGACGCCCAGATGAGCGGCGTGTAGCCCGTGGCACTTCCTACGGTCTCAACGTCTGCACCTGCGTCGAGCAAGTCCTGCACCGACTCGGCGGTTCCGAAACCACTTGTCCAGGCGAGCGGACCACCGATGAAACTGTCCTTCATGTTGACATCGGCCTCGCGGACGATGAGCAATCGCACGGCCTCGGGACTCTTCGACGTACCGGCGTGCATGATGGCGGTGCGGCCGACGCGATCGGTTTGGTTGATGTCTGCACCAGCATCGAGCAGAACCGTCATCATCTCGACAT
>CAZSSV010000389.1:0-2002 GCA_964609425.1 uncultured Isosphaeraceae bacterium
ACAGGGCCACCGACGCAAGCGCGCCGACCAGCGGCAGCACCATGGCGGCAAAACCGCACGCCACGGCCACCCAGGTCAGCCGCCGCGGGCTCACGCCCCGACCGCTTCGATGGCCTCGACGATGGCGTCGGCCCCGCGGTCCAGCGACCCTTCGAGCGAGACGCCTGCGGCATGCACGTGGCCGCCGCCTCCGAGGTGCCGAGCGATCGCGCGGGCGTCCATGAACGCCCCACCCGGGCGAGCCGGTGGCTTTGACCGCAGGCTCGCCTTGACGCCGCCGTCGCGCTCCTCGATCAGGAGCACCGAGAGTTCGGCGCCGCAGACGACCAGGGGGGCGTTGACCAGCCCGGTCACATCGCTCCTGCGTCCGTCGGTATCGTCGAAGTCCGCGCGGGCCAGTCGCATGATCGCAACCGAACCATCATGACTCCACCGCACGCTCCCCAGCGCCCGAGCGATGAGCGCCAGCCGCGCCGGTCGGGCCGTCTCCTCGATCTCCCGGAAGAGCCGGTCCTTATCGACCCCCATGGCGAGCAGCCGGGATGCGGCCTCAAAGGCAGGCGCGTCGGCATTGGCCTGCCTGAACCACCCTGTATCGGTCGCGAGCCCTGCAAAGAGCGGCTCGGCCACTTCGGATGTCGGTTCGATGCCCATGGCGTCAATGAGTGACAGCACGAGCATCGTGCAGGACGCAGCACTGGCATCGACATACCGCGCGGGTGCCGGGTCGTCTCCGCTGGCGTGGTGATCGACCCCGACCACACGATCTGCCCGGTCGGCCAACCACTGGGCGAGTGGCTTGATCTGGCTCCACGCACCCGTATCAAGCAGAACAACCAGGTCCGGCTCAAGCGACGGGATGTCCGCCGGCGAGGCAATGCGTACCCACGGGGTTTCCCTGGCCAGCCCCTCGATCGGAGGCGGCACAGAGCCCAGCAGCCATGCGTGCATATGGTGCGTCGTTGACAACGCGCGAACGAGCCCCATGACCGATCCCATCGCGTCACCGTCGGGCTTTTCGTGAGACGTACAGACAATGGTCTTTGCGGCGAGGATGCGCGCGGCCAGATCCTCCAGCGATGCAGTCGATGTGTACGTCATGGGTGCAGAAGGGTACTCGCTCACACGGGCGTGGTCGGCACCGAGAGGCGGGCGGCGTCGATATCCCGACCGATCTGTTCGCTCAGCGCATGTGGGCTGTCGTAGACCGCCTGATCACGCAGCCACCGATCGAACGTCACCTCGATGTGCCATCCGTAGGTATCGAGCGGCCCGTCCCAATCGATCAGGTGCGCTTCAAGCACACGGGAAGTCCGTTCAAATGAGGGCTTGGTCCCCACGCTGATGGCGGCCGCTCGCGCGCCGTCCGGTCCAGCAGCCCAGCCGGCGTAGACCCCGTCCGCCGGGAGCATGAGGTCGCCCTGATCAAGATTGGCAGTTGGGCATCCGATGGTCCGTCCCCGTCGATCGCCGGAGACCACCGTCCCCTCGATGGTCCAGGGCCTCCCCAGCAGCCGCGCCGCGTCCCGAACGCGTCCCCGCTCGATCAGCCACCGAATGGTCGATGAGCGAATCGGAACCCGCTGCAGATTGGAGAGCGTCCCCTGCTGAGGCGGAACGATCACCACGCCGAATCCGTGCCGCCGCCCCAGGGCCTCCAGAGTGTCCACATCGCCCGCTCGCCCCTGTCCAAATCGAAAGTCCGGCCCTTCGACGATGACGTCCAGCCCGCTCGGAAGCAGATCCTCCTGCACGAATGTCTCCGGCGTACGCTCAAGCCACGGCACGTCGATGCGTCGCACGATGACCTCGTCAACGCCGATCGACTGCAAGGTCTCCACGCGTCTGGCGAGCGTCATGAGCCGACGCCTGGCGATACCCGGACGCAGCACCTCCGCCGGAGGTGGGTCGAAGGTCAGGGCGAGCAAGTGACCGCCGGCACCGATCTCGCGGCGAGCTGCTGCAACCAGAGCGGCGTGCCCAAGGTGAACACCATCGAAGT
>CAZSSV010000390.1:0-2002 GCA_964609425.1 uncultured Isosphaeraceae bacterium
ACCAAGAGGGCGCTCAGTTCTCGCCGGCTCTGAGCCGCTCAATGGTCTGGATCAGCCGTTCCAGGGGCACGGGCTTGGTCAGATAGGCGTGAACACCGATGGATTTGGCGTAGACCTCGTGTCGGCGACCTTCGTTGGCCGTCACCATGATCACGATGGGTGGTTGAGCGGCCTCTCGAAGTTCTTCGAGCACCAGAAAGCCGGACCGCTTTGGCAGCATCATGTCCAGAACGACGACCGGCGGTTCGTGGCTGCGCCACAGTGCGACCGCTTCGTTGCCGTCGGCCGCTTGAACCACGTCGGCACCCTCCGATCGGAGCGCGAGCGTGATACCGCTGCGGATGTCTGGATCGTCATCGACGACGAGGACGGTCAGTGATTCAAGTCGCATGGCGTGCCTGTGAGTATCGGGTGGCAGGAACCTGCCGTCAAAGGAGATGCCCGGCGGCTTCCCGATTGGACGCCTCAATGAGTTGGCTCGCCGCATCGCCGGTCAGCCAGGGAAGGTCGCGAATTCGGGATTCGAGCGAGGTTGGCATGGCGACCCCCCGGCGGACGTGCTTGGGCCGGCTCTTCCATCGGCGGTGAATCCACAGGTACTGCTCGGGGCATGCCGCAATCAGCGTCTCCAGTCCTCGGGTGTACCGAGCGGTGATGTAGTACAGCGGGTCGGCTTGATTCGCCCAATCTTCGGGCTGCATGATGTCGCCAATCACAATCTCGTAGTCGATCGCCTGCGACCGCCTGCGAGCCATGGCGACGACGATTGGCGCCTCGAAACGCATGGCGAGCAGCGCGATCGACTTGTACGCCGAGGCGAGCCGCCCGAAGAACGGCACGAAGACGCCTTGGTCACCTGCATTCTGATCGGCGATGAAGCCAAGCCGGCCACCATCCTCCAAGATCTCCTGCATGCGGGGCGTGGCGCCCCATTTGGTCAGGACTTCCAAACCCCACGCCTGGCGGATCCCCAGAGCCCACCTGTTCAAGAGCGGATTGTCCAGCGGCCTGGCCAGGGCGGCCATGGGATATCCGATGACCGACAGTCCGTATCCCAGGAGTTCCCAGTTGCCGCAGTGGCCGGTGAGAAGCAGGACCGGCCGATCGGATGTCAGCAGGTCGATGGCAGGGGTGGCGTGCGCGACGTCGATGTGCCGGTGCCACGTGCTCGGCCGAATCTGCCGCCCCATCATGATGGCATCGACCGCGGCGAGTTGAAACAGGTGCTCGATGCTGGCGACCGCGATGCGGTGAATCTCGGTTTCGCTGCGGTCCGGGAATGCGGCGGTGAGATTCGCGATCGCCCGATTTCGATGCCGGGCATTCAGCCTTGTGTAGATGTGTGCAGCCGCCCGGAAGGTGGCGAGATTGACACGCTCAGGGAAGCACTGAATCGCCGAGGCAAGCACCCGTGCGGGCACATACTCGGCGACGTTTCGCAGCAGCGTCCGTCGGGCCATCGTGGTGATCGCCGGACTCAGAGATCCGTTCGGCCGGTCAGAATCTCAAGCCGATTCTGATTCAGCACCGGGATCTTTGCTTGTCTCGCCTGCTCGAGCAGGGTCTGGTACTGGTCGACCATCGTGCGGATTCGGCGGTACTCATTCATCACCTGGGTCGAAGCTTGCGTCGATGGCTTGATCGGCGCCATCGGCTCAGTGCCGAGCACGAGAAAGTCGAGATCGCCTGGCAACTGCTCGCCAGCGACGACTTCTCCGCCCCAATTGCGAATGCGGTCTCGAAGGTACTCAGCCTCTTCTTCGCTGGGCAGACCGTCGTGATCCACGTCGAACTTCCCGTGTACCAGGAATTTGAAGGTGTAGTCGGGGTCATACACGGCGTTTGCAAGGACGTTTCCGGGAAGAATGGGTCGTGAAACGGTGCCGCGAGTGACCTTGGCGGTCGAACTGGCTTCGCCGATCTTGACGACCTGAATGCTCGCCTTGCCGCGTGATTCGCCTTCTTCGGCGGCGGATTGAATCTGCGCTGCGTTGTCGAAGAC
>CAZSSV010000391.1:0-1996 GCA_964609425.1 uncultured Isosphaeraceae bacterium
GGACGATGCGGGTCCACCGGATACGTCAGGACGGGACGACAAGGGACGGTTTCTTTCCGAGTACAACGAGCGCTTTGAAAAGGGACCGGACGACCCCGTCGGCCCCGGATTCGCCAGTGTGGAGATGAAACGTGAGGGGCTGGACCCGGACCGTCTTCAGATAAGTCACGTTCGCCCGGAGATCATCGCGCGGAAGCTTGAGGCACTGCTGGTGAGTCCGTTGCTGGGCGGGGGTCGTTGGGACGGAATCCGTGTTCCCCGAGGTGAACTTCTGGAGGAGGTGTGCGGCGTCGCCTACATGCCGGCCACGCTGGACCGGTTTACCCGGGAGTTGAAGTATGCGGGGGTTGGGAACACGCTTTGGGAAAGCCATGCCCGTTTATCCCTGGACGTCACGTCGGAGTGGGGCGACCCTCTACGTGCCGCGGTGCTGTACGTGGACGGGACCACCAAGCCGGTATGGACGCGGCTGTTTTCGGAGTCAGCGAAGGTCAGCAGCATCGGCCGGACGATGCCGGCCATCGAGCAGGTGGCGTTTCACTCCGGGTACGGGGTGCCGCTGTGGATGCTGACTTGCAGCGGACGTGCGCCGCTGGTGAAGGAAGTACCCAGGGCGCTGGTGCGGATGGAACAGGAATGGGGCGAGTCGAGCGTGGGGCGTATCGTGGTTATCGATGCGGAGGGCAACTCGATTCCGTTCCTGAAGGGACTGGAACAAGGGGAACCCACGCGGGCGTGGGTGACGCGACTGCGGCCGGACTGGGTCAAGAACAAACGCATCTTCAACCGGAATCCGTACAGAGCCTATCGCAACGGCGACCGGGTGCGGTCGGGAGTCGCTGACTTCAACGACCCGGATGGCGGGACGTTCCGCATGCGAGTCGTGGAGGTGGAGCGACGTACAACCGGCGACATCACCTACCTGGGTGCCAGCGAGATCTTGCGGGAGCAGGACTGGAAGCCCCAGCAGCTTGCGGACCTGTACTTCGACCGTTGGCCGAACCAGGAAGCGAACTTCCGCGCGGTGAACCAGGCGGTGGGGCTCAAGGAAGTGCACGGCTATGGCAAGCAACTGGTGGACAACATCACCGTCATCAACGAGTTGGATGAACTGGCAGGCAAAGCCGACCGGGCCGATGAACGGCTGCGGAACCTGGCGCCGAAGGTCAGTGATTTGCAGGCTCGTTTTGCGGGCCAGGAGAAAGAGCTTGACCGGCTCGTCCGGCGCAAGGAAAGACTCGCCGCAGAACTGCACGACCGCGTGGAGCAACGAGTACGGCCGTCCAAGAGACTCGCCCGGCTGAGCGTGGAAGCCCGGGACCTTGCTCAGGCCGTCGAAGCCGCGCGCGTCGGCCTGGCCAAAACCCGGAGCAAGCTTGACAAGACCCGCACGGCCCTGGATACCGCGGTGACGAAGCTGAACAAATACCGCGACCGCGAGGACCTCCTCCACAGCCGTCGCACCATCTTCAAGCACGACGTCGAACTCGACTCGCTCTTCTCACTCCTGAAGGTCGGCATGGTGTTGCTGGTCACCTACGTCCTCAAAGAGTACTTCGACGATGCGCGCATGTCCGTGGGCACCTTCCTCGACCGCGTCGCCACGCTCCCCGCGACGCTGCACCAGACACCCCAGTTGGAGATTGTAACCTACGAGTACAATCGCAGGGACCCCGAGGTCATGGGGCTCCTGAAATCCTGCGCCGAGGCCATCAACGCCAAAGGGCTACGCCTTCGTAGCGGCAAGAAGCTCTACATCAAAATCGAGCCTCCGCCCAAGCCGAGGCATCCCCCGCCGCCAGGCTCTCGGGCCGGAACCGGCGATCGATTCAAGAAATAGCCGCCGGAACTCCTGTCAGATAGCGGATGCGTTTGTTGGTTCACGCCGTTCCCCTGCATCTTGTGATTCATCGGGGACAATGGCGGAACGAGGAGTCGTGCTCGAACCTGGACCTCGCATAGAGGATCTAGACAGATTGCCCAGCCGAGGATTCGA
>CAZSSV010000392.1:0-1996 GCA_964609425.1 uncultured Isosphaeraceae bacterium
GGCTTCAGCAGGCCGAGCGTGCTGCACTGGAGTGGGAGACGCTGGCCGCCGATGGGCGGTGGCTGCAGCAGGCTCGAAGTTATGGCCGCCGGCTCGACGGGATGCGCGGCCGTGCATTGCAGACGCTCGGGCGATCGGCCGAGTCCATTCCGCTCTTGGAGCGGCGGGTGCAGGCCGCGCGGGGGCGTGTGTGGAACGATCCGTCCGACGTCAAGGCGCAGACTGGTCTTGGCGAGGCGCTCATGAACCTGGCCGAGGCGATGGTGGCGGTCGATGGGCGTCAGGAGGCGTCTGTTCCGGTGCTCCGGGAGGCGATCGGCTTCCTTGAACCACGGGCGGAGGACTCCGGCCTGGTACAGACGCACGCGGCGCTGGCGCGAGCCAGATGGCGTCTGGCCGAGGTGTATCGACTGAATGGCGAGTATGAACAGGGGTTGCCCTTGCTGTCCGCGGCGCAGACCGACCTCGAGCGGGCCATTGATCGGTTCGGCGACGACACGCTCGAGCATGCTCGGGCGGATGTGCTGCTCGCACGGGCCGAGATGATGCGGCACCAGCGGGCGGACCGACCGGCAGCCCTGGCGATGGCTGAAGAGGCGACCCAATTGCTCGAAGATGCGTGGCGGTCGAGCCCGCTCGATGCGCATCTTGGCAGGCGGGCGGTTGCAGGCTTGCTCGCCGTCTTGCGGCTTCGGGCGGTGCTTGGCAAACCTGGGGCGGCGGAGGCCGGCGAGTCGGCTGTCGAGATTGCGACCATCCTGATGGAGCGTGACCCCGGCAACCTGATGTCTCGTCGGTCGGCGGCGATGGCGCGGCGATTCCTCGGAACTGCGTACGCGTACTCCGATGACGTGGAGCGGGGGCTGGGTGAGTTGGACGAAGCGACCCGTTTGTTCATTCAGATTCTGGAGGTCGATCCGTCGAGTGATCAGTTGCAGCGAAGCCTGTCGGCGACGCACTATCGTCGCGGTCAGGTCCTCCGCGGCGCCGAGCGTTGGCAAGAAGCACGGGATGCCTTTCAGGCGGCCGCTGACATCGACCTGGAGCGGCTTGGCCGCGACCCGGCCAGCCACACCGCCGTCTCCGATGTGGTGAGCGTGCTCGACAAGGTGGCCGCATGTGCTGTCAAGATCGGTGGCCCGGGTGATGCGGTGGCGCCTGCTGAGCAATCGCTGGCGCTGGCCCGGGCGTCTCTGGCCCGCTCACCAGAGGCGTTGGAACGACAGCGGCTGCTTGCTCAGGCCACCTTGCGGCTGCTGGACACGTTCAGAGAGGCCGGTGACGGACAGGCGGCCCACGCCCTGTATGAGCAACTCGACCCACTCGTCGTGGCGTGGCGGGCTGCTGAACCGGACAGCGTGCCGCTCCAACAGATTCGAGCGTCGCTCTGTATTCAGATGGCGTACCTCCTGCTGGAAGACCCACAGCCAGGCGGGTACCCCCGCGTGTGCGGCATGTTGGACCAGGCGGAGATGCTGCTCACGCATCTGATCGATCAGGGGGCAGGTGGCCCTGGAGAAGCGGCCGGAGTCCAAGATATTCGCAGGCTCAAAGCGAAGGCTTCGGCGACTTTTGAGGACCGCTAAGCGGTTGCCGGATGGCATGTTGCGCCGCCTGAACCGGGCGACGGGCGGGGCGGCCCTGAAACCTCTATCAAAAAGTCCGGAATCCGTGTGTCACGTTTTGACGCGGTGCGCGTACCCCACACGGATTCGGCCTTTCGCTGGGTCCAACCGAGCCCTCGGTGGGTGTGGATGGAGTGGAAAGCGGATGGACGTCGTTTCAGGTGCGTCCGTACCGATTTCAGGTCCTACGAGGATTCAGTCCTCCGTGTGGGCCAGTCGGGTGGCCTCTTCCATGTTCCGGTGGATCCGGGGGGCAGTCCCGGGGGGACATTCCCCTGCCGGGGATCCTGGGGAGGTCTATCCGGGGGGATCTCGCGGGGGATCTCGCGGGGGATCTCGCGGGGGATCTCGCGGGGGATCTCGCGGGGGAT
>CAZSSV010000393.1:0-1990 GCA_964609425.1 uncultured Isosphaeraceae bacterium
ATTCGTGCCTGACGAAACTCCCCGACCGTCGTGACCAGGGGGAACATGACGCGGAGATTTCCGAAGGGAGACGCCCGCAGAATGGCGCGCAGCTGCCGGCGAAACATCGGCAGGTTTTGAAGGCTGTGGCGAATGCTCCGGAGGCCCAGAAACGGGTTCCGCTCCGGCTCCAGTGCGAGCGCCTGCGTGTACTTATCGGCGCCCAGATCCAGCGTTCTCAGTGTGAGCGGGCGTCGACCCAGCCGCGTGAGCGCCTGCGAATAGGCCTCGAAGAGTTCCTCCTCGTCCGGCTCGCTGACGCTTGTGAGATAGGAAAACTCGGTTCGATACAGGCCCACGCCGTCCCCGCCGGCCTCCATGAGGCCTTCAATCTCGCGCACGAACTCGATGTTTCCAAGCAGGTCTATGTGGGTGCCGTCGGCGGTCTTCGTCTCACCGGACCGGGCCACCTTCGCCCGGAAGCGTTCGAGGCCTTCTCGCCGCTTCCGGTACTTTGCCGCGGTCGCTTCATCCGGTTGAAGGACGACCACGCCAGCGGCGCCATCGACGACAACCTCGTCGCCGTCGCTGATGTCTCCCAGAACATCGCCGATGCCAACGACCACCGGAATCCCAATCGCCGAAGCGACAATGGAAGCGTGGTCGGTCCGGCCACCTGCCTCAAGCACGATCGCGACCACGCGCTCACGCGAGAGCGAGGCGGCGTCCGCTGGGGTCAATTCGTGAGCCAGCAGCACGACGGGGTCCGTCACCTTCTCCAGCCGCTCTCTGGTCCTTCCGAGCAACTGGTCGAGTATTCGGCGTTCGAGGTCCAGAATGTCTCTGGCCTTGTCCCTGAAAATGGGGCTGCCCATCGTTCGGAACCGCTCAGCGAGACCGTGAAACGCCTCGGATACCGCGAAGGCCGCCGTGACGCCCTCGTCGAGGATCTTGGACCGCACCGGTGAAACCAGGGCCTCATCACGAAGCAGGACCAGGTGGACATCGAAAATCTGCGCAGCTTCCGGGCCAAGATCCCGCTCGACTTGCCGGCGGTCGGCCTCAAGCGACGCCTGCGCAGCCTCCATCGCCCGGTCCAGGGCGGCGACCTCTTCGGCCCGCCGAGACTCCGCAACACCATCTCGGGCAATACGTTCCCGCGCCTGATCGAGCACAAACGCAACCGAGTGCGCAATGCCGGGGGCCACCGGGATGCCATGGAGCGTTTTCATGGAATGCCCCCGCCTCGGTGGCGGGCGACGCATTGTAGAGGCCGGCAGTCCCCCGCGGGATCGCTCGGCACAGTACCCTCCCCCGCCATGAGCGACCCGGAACAACTCGGTCTGGCACAAGTCCGCCACATAGCTGCACTTGCCCGACTTGAACTGTCCGACGATGAGGCCGCGAACATCCAACGTGACCTTGGCGGGATTCTGCATTATGTGGCCAGACTGTCGGATGTCGATGTCACCGGTGTCGAGCCGCTGGTGTCCCCGCATGGGCACTGCTCCAGACTTCACGCCGATGATCCACAACCCCCACTCGCAGCCGACACGGTTCTGGATATGGCCCCGGCTCGAGAGGGTGACTACATCTCCGTGCCCAAGGTGCTCGATGGCGGGGGTGGCGCATGAGCGATCGGCCTCGCTCCGTTCTGGACATCGCCCACGCCGTTCAGCGGGGTGACTGCACGGCAACCGAAGTGCTCGAAGGGCACCTCTCGGACATCGCATCTGTTGACGACGCGCTGGGATGCTTTCAGGACGTCCGCGCCCAGACCGCCCGAGCGATGGCCGAGCAGGTCGATGCCCGGATCGCGGCGGGCGAGCCGGCCGGACCGCTCGCCGGTGTTCCGATTGCCCTCAAGGACAACATCATGGTCGCGGGCGAGCCGGCGACCTGCGGGTCGCGCATCCTGGAGCACTTCGTCAGCCCCTATGACGCGGCGGTGGCCACCCGACTCCGCGATGCGGGCGCCGTCTTACTCGGACGGACCCGCTGTGACGAATTC
>CAZSSV010000394.1:0-1990 GCA_964609425.1 uncultured Isosphaeraceae bacterium
CGCATGGTTGACCGCCGGGCCAGCGGGTTTGGCGAATGCCTGCACCTATGTCCAGCTCAAGGCGGAAGACAACAGCTACGTCGCCGGCCGCACCATGGAATGGGGCGCGTACGATCTTCTGCCGGCGCTCGCCATCGTGGCGCGCGGCAGCGCGCTCTCGGCAATGAAAATGCCGGACGGCAAGGACGGCGCAAAGTGGACGGCGAAATACGGCTTTACCGGGATCAGCCTTCTTGGCCAGCTGGTCCATGCTGACGCGATCAACGAGAAGGGGCTTGCCGGCCACCTGCTCTATCTGCCGGGCTTCGCCGAGTACCAGACCTACGAGCCGGCGGAAGCGTCGAAGTCGATCGCACCCAGCGATTTTCTAAGCTATTTCGTGAGCCAGTTCGCCACCGTCGATGAGGTGAAGAACGCGCTCGACAGCATTCGCGTCGTCGCCGTCGTGGAACCGACGCTCGGCATTCCTATGCCCGTACATTACGTGATCAACGATCCCTCCGGCGCCGAGATCGTCACCGAGTACGTTGGGGGCAAGGTCACGGCTCACACCAAGACCGTTGGCATCATGACGAACTCCCCGCCCTACGAATGGCACCTCAACAATGTGCGAAATTACCTGAACCTACAGGCGGTCGCCTGGCCGGCCGCCGACATCGATGGGATCGATTTCAAGCCAATCGGTGCGGGCTCCGGCTTGCTGGGACTTCCTGGCGACTTCACGCCGCCCTCCCGTTTCGTGCGGGCCCTGGCGCTTGCCCAAACCGCGCGGCCGACCAAAGGCGGCTACGACACGGTGCGAGAGTTCTTCAACATCATGGACAGCTTCAACGTTCCACTGCCGATGGTTGGCGGGAAAGAGAACCCCAAAGGGTTCAAGCCGCTTTGCTGCACTTCGACCCAGTACACGGTCGCCTTCGATTCGGCGAACAAGATGATGTACTACCACACGGACAACAATCGGACGGTCCGCGTCGTGAACCTCGGTGAGATCGACTACGGCAGCTTGAAGAAGATCGTCACCCAACCTTTACGGACGCAAACCGGGGCCATCGTCGATAACGTGACGCCGAAGCTGTAATGCGAAAAGCGATGGGGGATAGGCCCCGCCTCGGGGGGGCTCAGCTCTTCAGGACCGTATTTGACATAGATCGAATCATCGGACGTGGAGCCGGGTGGGGGGCTGGAATCTCCTACACGCGAGTGTGGCGCTCGATGCCGGTCCACCCGCCCGGATCGGTGGGACATAGCGGGCATTGGTGTGCTGACCTCGGGAGCCGGTCGAAGTCGCTCACGGCTTCCACCGCGGCCATGACTCGTTGTTACGATCGGCTGGGGATAGGACATACAAGCTGGGTTCTGGCACAACGTCCGAGTATGGGCGTTATGTTAAATCCCTAGGGGAGCCCGTGACGGGGGTACGCACCGGCTGGCCGATGCGTACCCCTTCACCGAGGGCGCTCGTTCGCGCAATCCAATGATGGACGGACGTGTCACCGTCCCGCGCGACGCCCGCGAGACCCAAGGCCCCGAACGGCCTTAGAACTTGATTGAGGTCTCCATCCAGACCCGATACCGGTCCGCCCGTCCGTCACTGGTGCCGTCGTAGTAGGCGAACTTCCCGAGCAGCGTGACGTTCTTCCAGAGCTTCCGGGTCATCACGCCATCAATTTCATATCCATAGTCCAGGCCCGCCGCGTCGGACTCGAACTTGTGATAGATCAGCCGCCCCTTGAGCCCCCAGGGCAACTGCGGGGCCAGGCCCACGTAGAAGTCTCTCAGCCCATTCGGGCCGCCGTTGTCCAGGAATGCATCCGCCCATCCATTGAACTTGTGCGCCGTCGCAAGCGGGGTCCGAAACTGCGCCACGCCGTCGTCACTCGTCATGACTTCGTAGCCGAGCGTGACAGCCGCGAAACCCTTCCACCCCAGCGTCCCCTCGTCGTTGTAGTAATTCGCGTGGTACTCGGTCGGGTTGTCGCCGGCGTCT
>CAZSSV010000395.1:0-1986 GCA_964609425.1 uncultured Isosphaeraceae bacterium
CCCGCCCGGCGAGCAACACAGCGACCCCGAACGACGAGCGCGGCCGGCCCGCACGCGTCTCACTGGGTCGATGCCCACGCACCAGGGTCGGCGGCACGCGACGCCCATGCCTGGCAAGCGTCGCATACGCATCGGCAGCGTGCAGCGGAGTCCAGGCCGTTCGCCCCTGCCCGATGCCGAGCATCACCGATTCGAACGTCGCCTCGCCCGCACGCCGCAACGCGGCGATCATCGCTTCATCGGGCCTGGAGCCGCGGCCCTCGACTGATTCCTCAGACCACGGCGGCGTCAGGCCAATGTCCAGCGGCTCGCCCAACCCGAAACGTCCCAGCCAATCTGACAGCCGGTCCAGCCCCAGGCGTTCGCCAAGCTCGTAGAACCAGCAGTTGCACGATCGAGCCAGGGCCTCGACGGCACCCAGCCGCCCATGGGTCGCCATGCCATACCGCGGCCGGTAGATCCAGCACCGCGCCATGCTCGGCTGATCTTCAAAGTGGTGACCCGCGCACTCCAATTCGTCTTGCACCCCGATCACGCCTTCTGTCACGGCGGCTGCGAGCACAAGCGGCTTGACGATCGAGCCCGGCGGCGCGGCGACCTGCGCGCCCCGAATCAGCCAGGGCTGCATCGCCGACCGATCCACCGCCGACATGCCCTCGCCCTGGTCCGGCGTCGAAGCCATGGCGAGAATCTCTCCGGAGTCAATCTCAAGTACGACCACGCTCGCCGGCAGCACCGCGCCTTCAGGAACCGCCGGGTTGCCGTGCCACGGCTGGACGCGTGTCAGCCCAACCAGTGGATCGAGGACGGCCTCGAGGCGAGCCTGCAGGGGCACGTCGAGCGTCAACTGCACCTGGTCGCCGGGCTGAGGTTCGACCCGGTCCCGGACGCCCTGATCACGGTCGTGCAGGATGGTCCCCACGGTCCCACGAAGCACATCCTCATGCGAGCGTTCAATACCGCCAGCTCCGACGGCGTCGCCGTCTCGGTAGCCTCCGAGGTCGATGCCGCCACTGGCGGTCTGAAATGGCCTGCGGGCGACGTCCTCCTCCCAGACTTCCTGCCGAACTGAACCCACCAGACGACCGCCCGGCCGCGCGATGTGCACCGCATGGACGCCCTGGCCCTGCAGTGGTCCCGGCAGGGTCGAGCGATCGATCTGCACGGCGTACCCGGCGTGCGGATGGTCGCGGTGCCGCGCGTACCGAAGCGACATGAGTTCCGGATACTCCGCAGCCCACGCTTCGAGTTCGGCCGCGGGCCCGTCGGAGAGATTGGGAACAATGACGTGCCCGCCGGCCTGCTCGCGAATGGGTTTCGGGGAGAATGCCGGGCCGTCGCCCTCACCGAACCTCGCTTCGTGCCGCCGCCGCTGCTGGTCCCACACCACCGCCGCCATGTGCTGCACGCGCCGACGAATGGTGTTGAGTTCACGGTCCAGATCTCCGGGCGTCATCGCCCCGGCCGTGCCAATCCGACGCCACAGGCGCTCGAGTACCGCGTCAAAGGGGGGCCGTCTCGCAGCAATCGCCGCAGCGCGAATCTCGGGCGATGCGGCTTGCCAGACGGCAGCGCCAAGATCATGCCGCGCCGCCGAGGCCGCCCGGTCTTCCGCCCACTGCCCGGTGATGGCCTCCCACGAGACGGCCACTTCCCACCTGGGCTCATCCCGGGCCAGCACCCTGCCGGCGCGATCGACAATGTCGCCTCGCCAGGTCGGCAGCCACTGACGCTGCGTGAGGCGAGATTCTGCGGTGCGCAGGTGCCGCTCACCCTGCACGAGCGTCAAACGCACGGCCTGCGTCAGCAGTGCCAGCATGATCACACACACGATGCCTGCGAGCAGCCGCAGCCGGCGGTGGTACATCAGGGGAGCCTTGCGGCGGGTGGTGGTGGACATCGGGCGGCGTCTGCTCGTCGCGGATCGGAGGGATGGGTTCGGCCAGTCTACGCCGCGGCCCCCCCGACCATCCGGGATACTGCCCA
>CAZSSV010000396.1:0-1953 GCA_964609425.1 uncultured Isosphaeraceae bacterium
TGGAAATGTCCGCGCCCCGCCAGGCGTAGATCGACTGGTCCGGATCTCCGACGACGAAGATGTTCCCGTGCGCCTGGGCGATTGCCGTAGCAATGATGAACTGCGCATGATTCGTGTCCTGATACTCATCAACCATGAGGTAGCGGAATCGGCCGCCAAGATGGTCCCGAAGGCCAACGTCGTCGCGAAGGGCCACGGCGAGCAATCTCAGGAGGTCATCGAAGTCAACGGCATGCGACCGCTCGAGGATGCGCTGGTACGCGGTGTAGATTCGAGCCATCGAGCGACTGTAGAAGTCGCCGGCAGCCGCCTCGATGTCGCGCGGAGACTTGAGCGCCTGCTTGGCCCGCCCGATCGATGCGAGCACGGAAGCCGGTGGCCAGTTCGACGCCTCCATGCCTGCGTCGATCACGGCCTGTTTGGCGGCCGCCTTTTGATCGGCCGCATCAAAGATGGTGAAATCCTCCGGCGCCCCCAGACGGTCACCCATGGCCCGTAACTGCCGCGCGGCGAAGGCATGGAACGTGGCAATCGTCAACCCGCTCGCAGCAGTCGACCCGATCAGGGACTGCACGCGATCCCGCATCTCGCCAGCGGCCTTGTTGGTGAAGGTCAATGCCAGGACAGCCCAGGGCGGCACCCCCTGCTCGAGCAGCAGGGCGATTCGACGGGTCACCACGGTCGTCTTGCCCGAACCCGGCCCTGCAAGCACCAGCAGCGGGCCATCGCGGTGGGTCGCCGCCCGCAGTTGGGGGGGCGTCAGCCCATTCAGAAGGTCTGAGGGATCGGTCATGCCGGAATGCTACACAGGTGCCGCCACGCGGCCGAAAACGCCCACAAAGCCCCTCATGCGGGCTCACAGCGGGGATATCGACAGGTCATCCACCGGCCCGCGCAGAAAGTGCGCGGACCCTAAGCCGCGGCCCGCAGGCAGTTTGACCCGTCGCTCGCGGTCAATTCACAAGATTGGGTATGTGGCAATCTTGATGCCACAACATGTAGTAGTACGATACGCCCCCAAGTGGGGTTCCCCCTTTCCTCCCATGGCCGTTTGCGGCCCCGAGAGGGCGGGTCGGGGGGCACCTTGCGGGCAGGTCTGGCGCGGCCGGACCTTCGTGAGCGGTGCGCGTGACCGTGGTGTGGCCCGGTGGCGTGGAAATGGCGGAGGGCGTTGTGAACGCCCCCCACGAGAGCGAGGCGACATCGATGACCGTGTTGTGTGACCAGCAGATTCAGGACGCCATTGGCATCGAGCCGTTCTCCTCGAATGAGCCACGACAGGGCACGGTTTCGTACGGGGTGTCAAGCTACGGCTACGACGTTCGGGTGGGAACACGCTTCAAGATCTTCACAAACACAACCAGCGGCGGAACAGCGGTGGTTGACCCGAAGTGCTTCACGGACGATCTCTTCGTCACGGTGGACACGCGTGAGACTGGAAGAGACCACGTCCTGATTCCGCCCAACAGTTTCGCCTTGGCCGAGACCATCGAGTGGATTGAGATTCCGCGTGATGTGCTGGCGATCTGCGTGGGCAAGAGCACCTATGCCCGGTGCGGGCTGATCGTCAACGTCACCCCGCTCGAACCGGAGTGGCGAGGCAGAGTGACGCTTGAGATCAGCAATACGACACCGCTTCCAGCCAAGGTGTATGCGGACGAGGGCATTGCCCAAATGGTGTTCTTGAGGGCCGCGCAGGAGTGCCGCGTCAGTTACGCGGACAAGCGGGGCAAGTATCAAGATCAGGAGGGTCTGACGCTTCCACGCGTGGACCGTTGAACACAGTGCACGGGCCCGCGTGCAGCACGCGGGCCCGGATCGGGCTTCACCATGAAGCCGAGTGAATTCAGGGAAGACGGGCACGGACGCCTAAGGAGTAGCGATGAAGGTCAAGCGACGACATACCAAGGCCGGGACCGACGTGTTTGCCTGCGTTGAGTGGGAACGCAGGAG
>CAZSSV010000397.1:0-1952 GCA_964609425.1 uncultured Isosphaeraceae bacterium
GGTCACGAGCAGCCACGTAAATGCCGCTCGCCACGCAGCCAAGCACGGGGTGAGGAGTCGTTGTCATGCTCGCGGGCCATCTTACTCAGGGACCGTGCCCACGCGTCGTCCGCTGTCCGGAGGGCACCATCGTACTCGGCCAGTACGATACTCTCTACCGTGCTGCCTGGCTGTTCCAGCAACGTCGCCCGATGCTCAGGTGATACGACAAGTGCCCGCCACGCCGGGTCATCGACACTATGGCCGTGTTGAGTCATCAGTTCCGGGCGTGCCGCCCGCAGCATGGTCAGGAAGTCGAGTTGGTCGATCCACACTGGCTCGGTCTGTTCAACCGAAACCGGCTCGGGTCCGGTGCGTGGTGCACAGGAGATCAAGACTGAGAAGAAAATCACAGGATAGCCGGCAAGATGGATGGAGCGTATTCTGCCTCCTAACGCCGAGACCTGGGGGCTCCCCTCGGGGTGGCTTGGTAGTTGAGGCGCGCGCTGGTGTGAGTCACGTTGTGTTTTCAGCTCACAACAGGCTCCACCATGCGCGCGACATCGACCCTATTCCGTCTTCTCTCCGAGTTCCTCCTCTCCCTGCCCAAGCGCGTGAGAAGAACGGTTCTGCCGATGATCGAGGCGATATGGGAGGGCCAGACGCTCACCCTGACAGGCATCGCCAGACATCTTCGGGGACGCGCTCGCGTCAAGCACAAGATCAAGCAGGTCTACCGCCTGCTGGCTCATCCTGAAGTTCACCTCCGCTTCGATGAGCTCTTCGCGGCCATCGCGGCCATGCTCATCGTATCTGGGAGCCGTCCAGTGCTCCTGGTGGACTGGACCTGCTTCGACAACAAGCACTACGCCCTCGTCGCCTCCATCGTCCACGACGGGCGCTCCATTCCCGTCTACGTCGAGGTCCACCCCATCAGTGAATACGCCACCGAAGATGTCGAGACCGCCTTCCTGCACACCCTCAAGCACAAGGTCCTGCCCAAGGGCTGCCGCCCAGTAGTTGTCAGCGATGCCGGCTTCAAGAACCCCTGGTTCGCCACCGTTCAGCGGCTGGGGTGGGACTTTGTCGGTCGGCTCTGTGGACGAGTCTACGTCCAGCCTGGCGACGCCAGGGCCGACCTGTGGGTGCAGCGGGCGGTGGTGATGGAGCACGCGACCCAGATACCGCTCGAACTGGGCCTGCACCGCATAGCCAAGACCAACCCCCTGACCGCTCGACTCGTCACCGTCCACTACGACGCACCAAGAATGCCCTCGCAGACGAGGAAGCCGTGCAAGAGGAAAGACTCGAATGCGAAGAAGTACCGCAGACTCGCCGAGGAGCCGTGGCTGTTGGTGACGTCGCTGGCCGAAACAGAGTGCCAGGCTGCTGCCATTGTGACCATCTATGCACAGCGCATGCAGATCGAGGAGACGTTCCGCGATGATAAGAACCGCGATACGGGCGTTGGGCTCGACGCATCTCGCAGTCAGAAACCCGCACACCTACGGGCTCTGCGCTGGCTTGGCGCGTTGACCAGCATCCTCACCCACCCCGTGGGGCTTGCCGGAGAGATGCTGGGCATTCATCGACACTACCAGTCCAACACCGTCACAGACCGGCGGGTTCTCTCGCTTCCGTTCCTGGGGCGGCAGATGCTCCGGCATGAGGACCGACGGCGACTGACCATGAAGCGCCTCCGGGCGGCATTGGACGAAATCCGAGCGGCGGCCGACCTTTCCCGGTTTACCAGGAAGCCAGAAGCCTGCCTTTCAAGCCGATAATCTCAGCTGCCCAACACTCCCAAGGGGAGCCCCCAGCGCCGAGACTATGGCGCGCACGTCCGCGGTCGCCGCTGGACCTCGAGTGCCCATCTGAATGCGACAGCCACTCTCTCGGGCTCAACACAGTGCATAGACAGGCTTCGCTACGATGCAGGGGGAGGGATATGAGCCCGCCATTAGCGTTTGCCG
>CAZSSV010000398.1:0-1945 GCA_964609425.1 uncultured Isosphaeraceae bacterium
AGGTTTAAGGCTGAAGCGAAGCGTTGGATGAAGGTGACGGCTCTGCTGCGAGCGCTGCAAGGCCTTGCCGCACCGCAGGATGGAAGGCGAGCAGATCAGGGCAATAACCGGCAACCTGTACCCCACATGGCCGAGGGTGTAGACTAGACCTTCCAAATTCCTGTCCGCCACGCGCACGGCGCCCGCTGAGAGATCGATGTGAAAGAGAGGCACGCGAAGTCATGGCGAAGATTCTGCTGGTCGAGGACAACGAGATGAACCGCGACATGCTGTCGCGGAGGCTCCAGAAACGTGGCTTCGCTGTAGAGGTGGCAGTCGACGGTGTGGAAGGCGTGGCCTCAGCGAAAGAGCAGAGGCCCGATCTCATCCTGATGGACCTGAGCCTGCCCGGGCTGGACGGCTGGGAGGCGACGCGTCAAATCAAGGCCGACGCCGGGCTGGCCGGAACCCCGGTGATCGCGCTCACGGCCCACGCCATGGAGGGTGACCGGGAGAAGGCCCTCGAGGCAGGCTGCGACGACTTCGACACCAAGCCGGTGGAGTTGCCGCGGCTGCTAGAGAAGATGGCGAAGCTGCTCGGCGCGTAAGCAGCCAATGTTCCCGCATGCCTGACCACGCAGTGCCGCTCGTGAATCATCCGGAAGGCGAACGTGCAGCCGAACCGTTGTCCGCCGAGGTGGAGCTTCTGTGCCTCTTCCTGCTCTGGATGGAGGGAGTGACGGTCGTCATGGGGGTGGTCTTCTGGACGAGCTTCGCCCTGACCAGCAGCCCGTTCTCACTCGGGCTGGCAATCATCTTTTCCGGGTGTTGGCCGCTGATTCGCTACGGACGACGCCTGGCTGAACGCGGCCGCCCCGGTGCGGGCCTCATCCTGTTCTCCACGCTGCTCTGGATGGTGGCCCTGGCCGTGTCCGCTCGTGGCTCTCTCGCTCTGGCGCTGGCCCTCCCGCTCGCCGTGCTGCCCATGGCGGCGGCCACGCCGCTGGTGTCCCGACGCCAACTCGGCGCACTGGCCGGGGTCTCGCTCGGCGTCTGCGTACTTTGCGCGGCGGCCGCGGTATTCGGGCCGCTCTTTCCGTCGACGTTGACCGATAAGCAACTCGGGGTACTCGTTGGAGCGCTGGTTCCAATCGTTCTCGGTCTCGTACTGCTCGGGCTGTGGATCGTGGGCGTGCGGATCCGCGAGACTTTGGCCGAGACGCAGCAGGCGAATCGGGCACTGGCGGAATCGGAGCGAGCGCTAGAGCGCAAGGTGGAGCAGCGAACGCAAGAGCTGGCGCGCACGGTCGAGGAAATCTCGGACATCAGCGAAGTCTCGCGCACCGTCAATGCCACGCTGGATCTGGATCGGGTGATCGAGGCCATCAACGACGGGTTGCGCAAGGTCTTCTCCTTCGACCAGATGGGCGTCTTCCTGCTCGACGAGGCGGGGGAACGGTTCCGGCTGGACCGACACGCCGGTGTCCCTTTCCCAGCGGAGCTGGATCTGCGCATCACCGGAATCCCGGTGGCGGAGGAGGAGAGCACAATGGTGATCGCGGTCCGGGAGCGGAGAACCGTCTACGCGCCCACCATCGACGCAGCCGCAGTGCAGTCGCTGAGCCCGACGGACCGCGCGATCTACGAGGCGAACCCGATGCAGTCGCTACTGCTCTGCCCTCTCGAGAACCAGGGGCAGGGCACCGGCTGCATATTCTTCGCAAGCATCCACGACCGCTTCGCTCTCGACGAGGCCGAGATCGAGACGATCCAGCGCTACGTCATGCCCCTCGGCACGGCGATCCAGAACGCGCGTCTCTTCGCTGAGACGGAGCTGGCGGAGGCAGCCGCCCAGGAGGCGAATCAGGCCAAGAGTGCGTTCTTGGCCAACATGAGCCACGAGCTGCGCACGCCGCTGAACGCCATCATCGGCTACAGCGAGATGCTCCAGGAGGAGGCGCGGGAT
>CAZSSV010000399.1:0-1929 GCA_964609425.1 uncultured Isosphaeraceae bacterium
CTCGCTCGGCGGATTCTTCCCGATCGACAATCAGATGTATGGCAACAGCGGCGGCTCGCCCGACCACAATTTCCACTTCACGTTCGAGCTTCATACGGAATTCGTCTACGACGAGGCTCAGACCAACTACTTTCAGTTCATTGGCGATGACGACGTATGGGTCTACATCGATGGTCAGTTGGTCATCGACCTGGGCGGGGTGCACGCAGCGACCGAGCAATATGTGGATCTCGACCGGCTGGGACTGGTCGACGGCGAGACCTACACACTCGACTTCTTCTTCGCAGAGCGGCATCGGACGCAGTCCAACTTCCGCATTGCCACGACTCTTCAACTCGTCGAGACGGGCGTGCCTTCAATCACTGCTGCGTTTGATTGAGATCGCAGGTCAGTAGACCTCGACCATGCACCGGGCCGCGGGCTTGACCCGTTTGATGACGGCGTGGTCGGCCTCGGCGAGGTCGAGCCCCTCTTCAGGAAGTTTCAGGTAGTCGCCCGCAACGCCGAGCGTCTGGAGCAGCCGGTAAATGCCCACCTGCATGCCTTCGATGCCGCAGATGTACAGCAGCGTGCCGTCGGCTGCGAGCACGCGGTGGAAGGGGTCCTCCGTCTCGACGATGTACTGGTCCACATACATGCGACGGCCGACGTCCGGGCGGCTGATCACGGCGTGGTAGTGGAAGTTGTCGTGCCGTTCCGCCAGGTCGCGGAACCAGTCGTCATACATGAGGTCGGTGCCGTAGGGCACGCCGATGACCAGGTGTATCTCACGCTTTGACGGGCCGTTGGGGTGGTTCAGCAGTTCGCCAACCATGCCGCGAAACGGCGCGATGCCGGTTCCTGTTGCGACGAAGACGTAATCATGCGCTGCCGTGTCCGTGGGAAGGAGAAACCGCTTGCCCGCCGGGCCGGAAACCTGCACCTCGTCTCCAACCTTGAGGTCGCAGAGGTAGTTGCTGCAGACGCCCACAAAGAGGTGATGCTCGTCCGAGTCCCGATCGCTGTACTCGTCGATGAGCCGTTTGCATGTGGTGGAGACCACCTGACCTTCGCCATCCTCGCCCCACGTGGGGGCAGAGATTGAGTAGAGGCGTACCGCGTGCGGCTTGCCCTTCTCGTTCTGACCCGGAGGGATCACGCCGAATGACTGACCGGCTCGAAACGTCCCTGCCAGGGGCGTTCCCGATACGTCAATCGCGATGTGCCGTACGTAAGAGGCCGATCTGCCTTTCAAGCACGGCGTCGACTCGACGACCCGGCCGATGACCGGTGCCTTGGGCTTGACCACGTGCATCTGAACTTCGCCAAACTGGGGTTCTGACATGGGCGGTGAGCATACCTTCCGAGTGCCACTCAGTGGGGCCACTCAGGATGCTCGGAGTGCTCGAAGGTCGCGGCCGGTCGGAGACTGGAAGACGGCGAGTCCAAACTCGGGTACGGCGGCAAGCAAGTGATCGAAAATGTCAGCTTGAATCTGCTCGTAGGGCACCCACCGGTTGTCGTTGGTAAAGACGTAGATCTGGATTGGCAGTCCATTCGGCCCTGGCTCAAGGTGGCGAATGAGGAATGTAAACCCCTCTCCGGTGTGGATCTTCGAGTGCTGGCGGAGGTAGGCCTCGATGTACGCCCGGAACACGCCGACATTGGTCTGCTGGCGGCCGTTGACCTGCTCGCTGGTATCGACGCCCCGCTGCTGATTCCAGGCGTCGATCTCTGCAAGGCGCGCGTCGAGCTCGTCAGCCAGCACCGTGAATTTTCGGAATCGCTCCAGGTCGTCCCGGTCGACGAATCGGATGGTCCCGGTGTCGATCGAGATGGACCGCTTGATGCGTCTCCCCCCAGACTCGGACATGGCCCGCCAGTTGGTGAACGGGTTCGAAACGAGGTCGTAGGCAGGCACCAGCGAGATGGTCTTGTCGACGGCCCGGA
>CAZSSV010000400.1:0-1929 GCA_964609425.1 uncultured Isosphaeraceae bacterium
GACATCGATGCCGATGATGTGCTCGCGGCACCAGAGGACATGATGCGGGCGTTGTGCATGGCACTGGGGGTTCCGCCGGCGGACACCATGTGCCACTGGCGAGCAGGGCCGCGGGCCAGTGACGGGGCATGGGCCGCGTGGTGGTACGACTCGGTGCTCGCAACCACCGGATTCGGCCCACCGCGTTCCGTGGCGGCGCGCGTGCCCCAGCGGCAGCGGTCCCTGCTGCCGGAGTGCCAGGCACTCTATGAAGAGTTGGCCGCGCTCCGCGTCCAGCCCGAGCGGAGATAGTTGCATGCTGCAGACCTGGGACCCTCGCAACGCGGATGTGATCATCAATGTCAATGGCGTGTTGTCGCATCGCGACGAGGCACGCATCTCTCCGTTCGACGCGCTTGTCCAGGGAGGCGACGGGGTCTGGGAAGGCCTTCGACTGTATGAGGGCGGCATCTTTCGCTTGAGGGCACACCTGGACAGGCTTCGGGGCTCGGCGCTCGCCATGGCATTCGAGGAGATTCCGAGCCACGAGCAGATCATCGAGCAACTTCGCAGGACCCTGGCTGCCAATCGCATGTCGGACGGGGTTCATGTGCGTCTGACGCTCTCCCGCGGCGAGAAGATCACCAGCGGAATGGATCCGAGGCTCAATCAGTCTGGGCCGACCTTGATCGTCCTTGCGGAGTACAAGCCGCCCGTGTACGGCGGGCACCCCGTGACGCTTGCGACCAGCAGCATTCGTCGGTTCCGCCCCGACATGATGGACCCCCGCATTCACCACAACAACCTCATTCAGTCGATCCTCGCGAAGGTCGAAGCCAATGCGGCAGGGGCCGACGACGCGCTCATGTTGGATGACCGGGGTTTCATCGCCGAGACCAATGCCACACATGTCTTTTTCGTCCGCGGTGGGGCGGTCCGGACCAGCCGGCTTGTCGCGTGCCCTGCTGGGATCACGCGGTCGGTCGTCCTTGACATCTGCCAGCAGGAGGGCATTGCAGTGGCGGAGTGTGACATTCCCCTATCCGAGGCGTATGCGGCGGACGAAGCCTTCTGTACGGGGACGATGGGTGAGATTGTGCCGGTCGATGTCATCGACGGTCGTCCGATCGCATCGCCCGGCGCTGGCCCACTGACCGAGGTGATCTCGGAGCGATTCGCCCACGTCGTTCAGACTGCGTGCGAGCCGATCGTGGGGTAAGGCCGGGCTGCAATCCTGCGCTGATGTCTGCAGGGGGGGCCACAGGCTCCGCTCGCCCGCAGGCGCCAGGCCGACTGGCTTGCGGGGACAGCATGACCGAGGCGTCCCGCCGGTTGGGCAGCAGCACGCGTGGTCGTACCATGCCCTCCGACCCCCCCAGATGCCCCAAGGAGACGCCGCATGCCACGCCCCATCACGCTGTTCACCGGTCAGTGGGCTGACCGTCCGTTGGCGTCGCTCGCGGCCATGGCGGCGGACATGGGCTTTGATGGTTTGGAACTTGCGTGCTGGGGCGACCACTTCGAGGTCGAGCAGGCGTGCGAGGACACGTCCTACTGCCAGGGGCGGCATGCGCTGCTTGGTGAGCACGGATTGAAGACCTGGGCGATTTCAAACCATCTGGTCGGGCAGGCCGTGTGTGACCGGATTGACGCGAGGCACCATCAGATCCTCCCGGACCATGTGTGGGGGCACGGTGATCCTGAGGGCGTTCGGTCGCGGGCGGCCGAGGAGATGAAGCGGACGGCCCACGCCGCGGCGTCGCTTGGTGTGCCTGTTGTGAATGGGTTTACCGGGTCGTCGATCTGACCCGACCTCTACTTCTTTCCCCCGACCTCGCAGGAGCATGTCGCGCGGGGGTATGACGACTTCGCGGCGCGATGGGGACTGATTCTGGATGTCTGCAAGGACGTAGGAGTGCGATTCGTGTTGGAAGTGCATCCATCGGAAAT
>CAZSSV010000401.1:0-1928 GCA_964609425.1 uncultured Isosphaeraceae bacterium
GACCCCATCGGGAACGGGCTCGGGAGTCATCGTGAACGAAGACGGATATGTGGTGACCAATGCCCACGTCATTCAAGGCGAGAAGGGCGTGCGGCTTGTCACGTGGCAGCCCAAGGACGACGGGACGCTTGCTCGCCGGACCATCCAGGACATTCAGATTGTGGCGGTCAACAATCATCTCGATCTGGCACTGCTCAAGCTGCCGTGCGACGACGGAGCGACGTGGCCTTGGGTGCCGCTTGAGGCATGGGAGTCGATCGAAGTCGGGCAGCCTGTGTTTGCGATCGGCAATCCAATGGGTCTTGAGCAGACGACGAGCCAAGGCGTCGTCTCAACGACGCAGCGGAGTTTTGACGGACTGAGTTACATCCAGACAGATGCTGCGATCAACCCTGGAAACTCGGGCGGGCCGCTTTTCAATGTGGGCGGCGAGGTCATCGGCATCACGAACATGGGAATCTTGGGGGGTGAGGCGCTCGGGTTCGCCATTCCGACGCGCTACGTCAAGGACTTCCTTCGGAACCGTGAGGCATTTGCATACGACCCGTCAAACCCAAACACCGGTCACAAGTACCACGCGCCACCGCCGCGGCTGAAGTCCGGCGTCGCCCCAGCGCTTGAGGGAGGATCATGATGCACCCATGTCGCGTCGGGATGGCCGCCTTCGTTTCCGGATGGACGGCTGTTGCCAGTGCCGCCTCCCCGCTGGAGATTCAGCAGGTTGCCCCAGATACCGCGGTGGCTGTGCTGCAGATTGAGGGCGTGTCCAGTCTCATTGACGCACTTCGCGGGCACGGCGTTCTGATCGACGAAGACGAAGCCAGTTGGAATGAATACCTCGGAAGTGTCGTCGAGGAAGTTCCCGACTCCTTTGCCGTTGTACTCGAGACCATTCTGGAAGCGCATGATGCGCTCGATCTCGTCTCGTTCCTGTCAATCGGTGTTGCGACCTGGGTCGAAGAGGGTGATGGAAGCGACCGTCTCACGGTTGCGGGCTGGGTCGAGTTTGGTGATCCAAACGGCCCGATCGCTACGGCCTGGGACGGCGCCTGGGATGAGATTCGCAAGCGTCCTTCCGCCGTGACCGAAACCGTGCTCGGCCGCGATGTTGACCACCTGCAGGCGCAGGTCGAGCCCCAGGCGCCCGCCTCTGCCTTGTCGACGGCCCTGTGGGCTGTGCGAGAGGAGGGCCGGGCCTACCTTTCAAACTCCAGGGCGGGGATGGAGCGGCTGCTCGACGCTGCAGACGGGGAGCAGTTTGACGATGCACTGGGGGACACCGACGCATGGTCATCCATACGCGGGATGTTGGGCCCGCACGATGGGCTCCTCTTTGCCGTGTTTACCGAGCCGGCGTTCGAGGCGGGGAGTCTCTTCGACCCGATGGGATTGACTCACATGATTCGCGCCTCCACCGACGCCATCATCGGACCGGTGCGTGCGATCGCTGTGGCAGGGGGGACTGGTGCGTCCGGCACGATGGTCGAGATGTCGGCTGCGTTGTGGATGCCTGACGGCCTGGGCGGTGTGCTCAGGCTCCTCTCCGGCGACACGCCGATCGGCGGCGTGCCCGCTTGGCTCGGACCCGACGCGGTCTCGGTGTCACGACTGAATGTGAGATTCAAACGCATCCCGGACTGGTTGAGGCAGGTCGTTGCGTCGAACCCGATGCTGATGGGCGTGGGGCAGATGCTCGATCAGATCGAACCTGCCATGCGAGCAATCTTTGATCCGCTTGGGCGGGAGATGTTGATGATCGGCACGCTCACGCGGCCGATTGCCGCCGACAGTCTGCGGGATGTCCAGGTCATCCAGTGCACCAACCCTGTCGGACTCTCCGATGCGCTCGCTGCGACAGCGGCGGAGTCTGGCATGGAGCCACGAGAGTTTCAGGGGAACCAGATCTGGTCCACCGAACTCGATGGGAT
>CAZSSV010000402.1:0-1231 GCA_964609425.1 uncultured Isosphaeraceae bacterium
GCCAGGTGCCGTTGACGGCACCTTGGCTTCAGTCCCGCCCGCAGTCCCCCCAGCAGCACCACCAACGGCTGCGGAGGTATCAACGGCGACTGACGCGCTGCACCAAGGGGGGTTGGACCTCTTGGGCCTGGCCAGCCGAACGGGTCAAGTCGCCGTTGCAGTCGTGGCCGAAGCGATTGCCATCGGCATGCTGCTGTTTCTGATTCCGTTCTACTTCTTCTTCTTCAGTCTCTGGTACCCGCAGGTATGTGAGTTCTTTGACAGCCTGATTCCCGAGTGGGAGCGGGGGACAATCATCCCGCTGTTGAGCCGCATGGATGCGGCGGTTGCCGGGTTTGTTCGCGGGCGGATCGTGATCGCGCTGGTGATGGCGGTTCTCTATGCGATTGGATGGGCCGTGTGCGGGGTTCCCTACGCCATTCTTCTCGCCGTCGTCGTCGGGGCCTTCAGCCTGGTGCCGTTTCTCGGTCTCGTTGGTGTTCCAATCGCAGTGGGCATGTTGGCGCTGGCCAATCTGGACCTGCCCGAGGCGCAGCGAATGTCGTGGTGGGGGGTGCTCATCTGGCCCACGCTTGTGTTCGCGGTCGTCAACGCGCTGGACGGTTGGGTTCTGACGCCGATTATTGCGGGCAAAGCAACCAATCTCGATCCGGTGACCATCTTCGTTGCCGTGCTGGCAGGCGGATCGGTGATGGGTGCCTATGGCATGTTGATCGCCATTCCGATTGCGGCATGCATCAAGATTCTGCTTTCAGACCTGGTAATCCCGAAGGTGCGTGACTTGACGCGGCAGCCTGCAGTTGGGGAAGCCTGACGGAGTCAGCGTTTCTTTCGCCGCTTGAATCCAGCCTTGGCCGACTTGGTCTT
Organism: uncultured Isosphaeraceae bacterium; assembly: GCA_964609425.1. GTDB lineage: Bacteria > Planctomycetota > Phycisphaerae > Phycisphaerales > SM1A02 > UBA12567. Next base: position 868 of record CAZSSV010000402.1, read on the forward strand.
GGTCGAGCGGCGACCGGCGAGGCCCCCGAGGTCGCCCATGTTTCCAGAGGCCATGGCCTTGGCGGCTTCCATTCGCCCACCCATGCCGCTCATCTGTTGCGACATCTTCTTGATCATCTCAAACTGCTTGAGCAGTTTGTTGACTTCCGGGCCGCTGGTCCCGGACCCGCGTGAGACGCGGCGGACGCGGGACTTATTCATGATCGAAACGTCGGTGCGTTCATCGCTGGTCATCGACCCGGCCATGGCCTCGACGCGATCAAACTGCCCTTCATCAATGTCGATCCCCTTGAGCATCTTGCCCACACCGGGCAGCATGCCGAGGAGTTGTTTCATGTTTCCCATGCGGCGAAGCGATCGCAGT
>CAZSSV010000402.1:1241-1905 GCA_964609425.1 uncultured Isosphaeraceae bacterium
AGAAAGTCATCCATCGTGAAGCGACCTTCGGCCATCTTCGCCGCCAGTGCCTCTGCTTCTGCTTCATCGACCTCGTCGCGGGCCTTCTCGACCAGCGAAAGCACGTCTCCCATTCCCAGAATTCGGCCGGCCATGCGTTCTGGATGAAACGGTTCGAGGTCTTCAATGCCCTCGCCGGTTCCGATGAAGCGAATCGGCGCGCCGGTCGTACGCTTGACCGACAGCGCGGCACCACCGCGTGTGTCGCTGTCGAGCTTGGTGAGTATGACGCCGTCGATTGGAAGTTGTTTGTGGAATGCCGCCGCGGAGCGCAGCGCATCCTGACCAGCCATCGCATCGACGACGAGCAGGACATGGTGTGGCTGGACGGCGAACTGCACCGACTGCAATTCCTTCATGAGCGGCTCGTCGATGTGCAGCCGCCCAGCCGTATCCACCAGAAGCACGTCGTATCGCTCGGATCGGGCCTTGCGGACGGCGCGCTGGCACACTTCGACCGCGACACCAACCGCCTCGCCGTAGGCCGCGCACTTCTCGGGTTCGCCATGGAAGCCCACTTTGGACTGGCCCTTCGCCTGGGCATTCACACGTTCGACACCGACGCGCAACTGTTCGACGGCCGCTGGCCGCTGCAGGTCGGCGGCGCACACCAGGACACTTCGAC
>CAZSSV010000403.1:0-1902 GCA_964609425.1 uncultured Isosphaeraceae bacterium
GACCGCTCGCCCCGGCGGCCGGAGGCCGCCAAGGGGCGTTCTGGGATGGGAACGAACTAGGTCGGATCCGTGGGAGAGATCGTCTGCAGCCAGGACGCAGCGCATGCGCGCGCATGGTGCTCACTGGCTCTGATGTTCGTCCTGGTTGGACCGGTGGGATGCGCGAACGGCACGGCTTCCGCAGGTGGTGACGAAGACACTGGTTCCTACGTCGAGGAGGTGCCTGATGGCCCTGCCATCGAACCGTCGGTCGAGCCGGATGACGCGGACTCCGTCGAGGTCAGCGATCCCGACACCGACCCTGATGCTGACAGTCTTGTAGGCCCACCCCCTACAGACGCTGGTGACACACCAGGTCCCGAGGCAGAGACCGGATCCTCGAGGGATAGTACCAAGCTGGATGGGACCAACGACATCGCGGATACGCCAAACCGTGAGGCAGAGATCGATGGCTCGGATGCTCTTGGAGACGGCTGTGCGGTCACTGAGACTTGTGAGGGCGACGCCGCAACTGGATCAACGGACACCGACGTCTCTAGCAGCGACAGCGAGGCATCGGACGCTGGAGATGGATCCGACGGCGATTCAACGGCATGCGTCCCGGCGGGGGCAGCTATACATGAGTTCGCTGGCGTGGCCTCCGACTTCGGCATGGCGTGGAGTGCGTCCGACCAGTGCATGGTGATTCTCCGCGGAGACAAGGACCCGTCGATTCCGCTTGGTCAAGTGTCAAAGCCGCCGTACGAACTACGGTGTGTAGATCGATGCGGCGAGATCGCGTGGTTTGAGTGGGGCATGCCAGACGTACCTGAGTTCGCGCCAATCGTGGCCTCGGATGGCTCGGTGCGAATCGTAGGCGTCGATGGCACGGGTTTTCCGGAGTTCGGTCCCGGCATCGTGTCAATTCGAAGCGTCCCGTCGGGTAGCACGGCCGACGACAGCGGAAGCGACTGGGAGTACTCGTTCCAGGAGGGAGTCCCGCTCGGCAGCAGCACTGCTGCGATCGCTGCTGATGGCTCCCTCTATCTCGTGGTCGGCGGCCACCTGAGATCGGTGTCGCCCCTAGGGCAAGAACTGTGGTCGGCACCGCTCGACCTGCCAGGTGGATCCGGCGAGCTGGCCACCAACGACCCAACGCTTTCGAGTGATGGGCTGTACATCGCGCTCGAGCAGAAGGAACTGCGGCGGTACTCCGCAGAGGGCGAGCTTGCATGGACACAGCCGCTGCCGAATCTTGGCACGCAAGTCTGTGGTCCGCTTCTGGTCGGTACCGAGGTGATCGTGCCGTATACCCTTGGCATCACGGCCATGAGCGTGGCCGGAGAGGATCCATGGACACTTGGCGGGCCTCAGTTCCTCTCGCCTCGATGTCCCGTCGCCACTGCGGACGGCAAGGTGATCGTCTTCAACGGGTCACACGTCACGGTCGTCCAGGGCGGCAGCGCTGTGTTCGAGTTCGAGACAACGGCCATTGCCAAGGGCGCCACGCCCATCCTCATGACTGGCGAGGAGGTGTTGTATCTGGCGGTAGAGCCGCTCTCGTCTGCGTCGGCGCAAGTGAGCGTTGTCTCTATTGACGGCACGCCGCTGGGATCCTCCACGCTCAGCGACGAAGCGCCGGAGTCCTGGAGTTCTGCTCGCTCGCTCTCCGTCGTTGCCGACGGGGAGCTTTGGTGGCTTTCCGCGAGCTCGATGCGCACCGTCCACCTCGATGCAGCCAGCATCCCTCCTCAGCCTTCGTGGAGTTCCATCCATCACGATGCTTCGAACACGCGTCGAACAACAGGTCCCTAGCTCTACTCAATCACCAATCTTGCGGGGGAGTTGGACGGCACAGCAGACTTCTCCATGCGTGTTCGGTTAGCGGCATAAGTTGTTGAAAAAGGCCAGGAATCCTGATCC
>CAZSSV010000404.1:0-1887 GCA_964609425.1 uncultured Isosphaeraceae bacterium
CTCGCGAGGCTTCATACACGCCGACCATTGCGGCCCACCGTTGAACACGTGCGACAGCAGATAAATCGCATCGGAGAAGTCGACGCGGCTGTCGCCGTTCGTGTCGCCGGTTGATGAATGGCCTGCTGGACCAGCACCGACGTACAGGGCACCAGCCAGAAAACTCCCGGCGACGAGCAGGCAGAGGGTTAGGCGTGTGCGCATGGGGTCCTCCAGCGGGGTTGATTGTGATCGACCTCCGAACTCGACGCGATGACGTGCGTGTTTCATTGAGGCAGTTCCGACACTGCGCACGGTGCGTTGGCAGCCACTTCAGCCTCAGCCGCTCCTCAACGAAGGCCCCGCCACAGCACTGGGCGGAAGCCAACCGCGTTGATTCGAGTGTCAGGATGGTGCACATCGCGGTTCGCCGAGCGTCCGCGTGCGAAGTTATTCGAGTAGTCTCCGCCGCGAAAGACGCGACGATCCAAGCCCGACAGCGCGACCGGATCAGGACCTGCTGATTCCGGCTTGGAGAAGAAGAGCTCATCGAACACATCTTCACACCACTCCCAGACGTTGCCGTGCATATCGTGGATCCCGAAAGCGTTCGGCAACTTCATCCCGACTGGTCTTGTGCTCCCCATAGCGTTGCTACAGGACCACATAAACTCGTCTCCGGGATCGCAGCGACCGCCGCAGTCGATCGCCAGGCAGTCGTCGCCGAAGGACAAAGCAGTGGTCGTACCAGCCCGGCAAGCGTACTCCCATTGAGCCTCCGATGGCAATTCGAGTCCTGTCCGCGCCAGGAATCCGTCCTCAGATCGCAAGTCCCACCAGGACACTCGTTCGACCGGATGGTCAGCATCCAGGAACTCCGCGGGATTCTCGCCCATGACCGCGAGGTACTGCCCTTGAGTCAACTCATACTTCGCGATCAAGAACGGGGTCAGCGTGACCGTGTGGACTGGGCCTTCGTGAGGTGAAAAGCCCTCCTCGTCCTCCGGACTCCCCATCTCGAAAGTTCCACCTGGCAATAAGACGAAGACGATCCCGGTCTGATCGTGAGTAAACTCCTCGTAGCCCTGATCGTTAAGGCCAATCGAAGCGAACCCATCCGGGATTACGAACTCGCAACTTCCGTCATCGATCGTGGCGTCCGGGTTGTAGTTGGATGCGGCGGGGTTGGTGCAGCCAGGGTACTCGCAACTTCCGTCATCGCGGTTCGCCGCACAGTCGTAGTTCACCGCATCCGTATCGGTGCACCCCGGCACCTCGAGCACGGAGATCCGGTCCTCGGCCGCCGCAAGGGCTGACGTGACCTCGTCGAGCTCCGTCTCACACATCGCGAGCGTCTCTGCCTTTGAGCCAAGCTCACCCTGGCAGTTACCCAGCGCCGTCTTCGCCGTCGCCAACTCCACGACGCACTCCGCCAGCTGCGGGTTCGTCTTCGCCAGCTCGGCCTGGCACACGTCGCGTGCCGTCTCGGCGGCGACGAGCAACGCCGAGGTCGACTCGAGTTCGGCGCGAGTCACCATCAGCGCGTCTTCGCACGCGACGAGGTCGTCGCTGCACCCTGCGAGCTGCTCCTGCGTGTCGATGAGTTGACCCTGGGCCGCGATGAGGTCGGCACGAGCGACATCGAGTTCCGCCTGTAGCCGCGCGAGCTCCGCATCCCGTTCCGCCACTGCCCCCTTGAGCTCGTCGATCCTCTCGAGTAACTCCGGCGGGTCTGCGATCGGGCACGGCCGGTTGCCTCCGGCGAAGAGCCAGTTGAGCAACAGGATGGCGTCGGAGATGTCACGACCGCCATCGCAGTTCGTGTCGCCGTTCACCAACGCGCCGTCGATACCGGGCTCGCCAGCGAACGCAGCATCGGAAGCGGTCAGCATCAAGACGAACGCCACG
>CAZSSV010000405.1:0-1856 GCA_964609425.1 uncultured Isosphaeraceae bacterium
CCGCTGCTCACGGTGCTCTTTGTGATGGCCATGGGGTTGTGGGGGTTCATGTCCCTACGCGCGGCACCGCTGGACGCCATCCCGGACCTGTCGGACACCCAGGTCATCGTCCTGACCGATTGGCCGGGGCGCAGCCCGGACCTGGTGGAGGACCAGGTCACCTACCCGGTCTCGTCGGCCTTGATGAGCGCGCCCGGTGTCTCTTATGTGCGGGGCCAGTCCTTCTTCGGTCTGTCCTTTGTCAACGTCATCTTCGAGGACGGCACCGACCTGTACTGGGCCCGCAGTCGCGTCCTCGAGTACCTGAGCACGGTTCAAAACGACCTGCCTGCTGATGCCCGGCCAACCCTCGGTCCGGACGCCACCGGCGTGGGTTGGGTGTTTATGTACGTGCTGGTCGACGAGACCGGCCACCACGATCTGGCCGATCTGCGGGCTCTGCAAGACTGGAACATTCGCTACGCGCTCGAGAGCGTGCCCGGCGTGGCTGAGGTCGCGGCTGTCGGCGGCTACGACAAGCAGTACCAGGTGCAGCTCGACCCGAACCGCATGATGGCGCATGGGGTGACGCTGGCACAGGTGCAGTCGGCCATCCAGCAGTCCAATCGGGATAGCGGTGGCCGCACCCTGGAGATCGCCGGACACGAACACATGATCCGCGGCCGCGGCTACCTGGGCAGTATCACGGACATCGAGACCATCCCGCTTCGGGTCTCCGCGAGCGGTACGCCCTTGCTGGTGCGCGACGTGGCGGAGGTTTCCCTGGGCTCGGAGCCACGCCGTGGGCTCGCCGAGTGGAACGGCGAGGGGGAGACGGTGGGTGGCATCGTCGTGATGCGGCAGGGAGAGAACGCGCTCACGGTCATCGAGCGGGTCAAGGAGCGCCTGGAGGCGGTCCGTGCGGGCTTGCCCGAGGGGGTGCGCGTCGAGGTGGCCTACGACCGCTCAGAGCTGATCGAGGCGTCCATCGACACGCTGACGCACACCCTGCTCGAAGAGATGGTGGTGGTCAGCCTGATCATCTTCCTCTTTTTGCTCAGCGTGCGCAGCGCGCTGGTGCCCATCCTCACCTTGCCGGTGGCGGTGCTCTTGGCCTTTATCCCCATGCTCCAGCAAGGGCTGACGGCGAACATCATGTCCCTCGGCGGCATCGCGGTGGCCATCGGCGCCATGGTCGACGCCTCGATCATCCTCGTGGAGAACATCCACAAGCGCCTGGAGGAGCACGAGGACGATCCGGACAGGCTGTCGGTGGTGATCCGCGCCATGCAGGAGGTGGGTCCGTCGATCTTCTTTTCCTTGCTGGTCATCACGGTGTCGTTCCTGCCGGTGTTTACGCTGCAGGCCACCGAAGGCCGGCTTTTTAAGCCCTTGGCCTACACCAAGACCTACTCCATGGGCTTCGCAGCTGTCTTGGCGGTGACGCTCACGCCGGCCCTGGCGGCGATCTTGATCCGTGGCCGAGTCCGACGCGAGGACGCCCACCCCTTGAGCCGACTGCTGAAGTGGCTTTATGTGCCGGTGGTCCGATTTGTCGTCCGTCACCGCTGGGGCGTCGTAGCCACCACCGTCATCGCCATGATTCTGACCGTGCCGGCCGCGATGCGCCTGCAGTCGGAGTTCATGCCACCCTTGAACGAGGGGGCCATCCTCTACATGCCGTCGGCACCACCAGGCATGTCGATGACCGAGGCCGGCAATGTGGTCCAGGCCATGGACCGGCAGCTGATGGAGATCCCGGAGGTGGTGAGCGTGCTCGGCAAGATGGGTCGAGCGGACACCGCCACGGATCCGGCCCCTTTGGGCATGGCCGAGACCACGATTGTGCTCAAGCCTCGCGATCAGTGGCGCGAAGG
>CAZSSV010000406.1:0-1833 GCA_964609425.1 uncultured Isosphaeraceae bacterium
TCGTCCTTGAAGGCATCCAGTTCGGCGACGACGACGGGATGGTCCTGGTTGAGCAAACCGTCATGTAGTGCTCAAGGTCGGCGCCGGCTCAGTAGTACTGGCGGATGTATCCGTAGGACCGGTTGAACAGGTCGGCGTCCTGGTGGAGCCGGTACTTGAACAGAGTCGAGCGCAAAGCCTTCCTGACTTCGCGTTCACCGGCGTGGGTGTTCTGCCAGCCTTCGAATCGGACGACGCGGACGATCTCGTCGATGTCGGCCACGATGCGCTCCACCATCACCGCGGTGTCGTCGTTACGAGTTTCATCAAACAATTCCGTCAAGGCTGCTTTGCCCTGCTCTTCGCGATCCATCGGTGGAGTGGACTGTTCTGCTGCGACGACGTCTCGGGCCAGGTTGAGCAGTTCCCGCAGGAAGTCGACGCTGAGCAGTACACCCTGCTCGTGCTTCTCCTTGAGTGCTTCGAGTCGCTCGCCAAGTTCTTTGAAGCGCGGGTCTCCGAGTCGGTTTCTGAGCCGGCGGGCGATCGTGATCTCGATCTCTTTGGCCTTCCTTTTGGGGTCTGGGGAGCCGACGACCGCTTCGAGGAGATCGGCGTCGAGTACCAAAGTCTCGAGATCGTCGCTGATCTGGTCGACGTGGATGTTCTCGTGGATCAACGAAATGGTCTTGGGGCCGAGGGCATGCCAGATCAGTCGGCCGTTACCCGTCGACGGTTTCACCGACTCGTAGACCTGCGACAACCACCGGTAGTCGGTTTCATAAGCGCCGAGTGCCGGGTCAGGAGAGATCGCCTCCCAGAGCCGGGACAGAAAGCTGAAATCGGTGCCGAACCGGTCCCGCGTCTCATTGTTGGGGAGTCGTTCCTGGGCGGCGATTAGTCCTTCGTAGCCGCTGACCGTCCGGTCTAGGCCGTCGAAGTAGGCGAGACACGTCGCCATTGCTTCGGGCAGCTGGTCGATGAGTGCAGCGATGTTGGACACCACCTTGGTGATGCCTTCTTCGTCCAACTGGATGGCCTGGGCGACATCGTCGAACACGCCGATGTAGTCGACGATCAGGCCGTGGGTCTTTTCCTTACCGTATGGGCGGTTCGTGCGACAGATCGCCTGGAGCAGCGTGTGGTCCCTCATTGGCTTGTCGAGGTACATCGTCTGAAGGATCGGAGCGTCGAAACCGGTGAGCAGCTTGGCGGTCACGATCAGGATCTTCAGCGGGTCACCCGGGTCGCGGAACCGCTCCAGGAGGGCTTCTTCCTCGTCGCGGCTTCGTTTCCACTGGTCATAGTCGGTTTCGCCGCTGTTGACCGTCATGACGATCTCAGACACCCCGGCTGGGAGGTGCTTGTCGAGTTCTTCCTTGTACCGGACGCAGCTCTCCCGGTCGTAGGCGACGACCTGGGCGCCGAACCCGTTCGGGTCGACCTTGTCCAGATAGTGGGCGGCTATGTCGGCACAGATCCGAGCCACCCGCTCCGGGGCCTTGGCCAGTACCGCCATTTTCGCTGCCGCCTTGGACAACCGGTCTCGATCAGCGGCGGTCAGGTGACCGGTGAGTTCCTCGAAACCGGCGTCGATGGCTTCCCGGTCGATGTGGAGATCCAACAGGCGAGGCTCGAAATGCAGTTCTTTAGTGGCGCCGTCGCGGATCGATTCCTCGAACCCGTACCGGGACATGTAGCCGTTGGTGTCCTCGTCGGATCCGAACGCGTAGAACGTGTTGCGGTCTGACCGGTTGATCGGCGTTCCTGTCAATCCGAACATGAACGCGTTCGGCAGGGCGTCACGCATCTTGCGGCCCAGGTCGCCTTCCTGGGTTCGGTGCGCCTCGTCGA
>CAZSSV010000407.1:0-721 GCA_964609425.1 uncultured Isosphaeraceae bacterium
CAGTCGTTGGGACTTCCCTTGGCGGACGAGTTCCCGGCCGTTTTCACCGAGGTACAGGTGGCCGCGACGGAACGTCCCCTGCAGCGGTTCGGTGCCCGGCGGCGGTGGGAGTCGATCTACGAAGGTCAGGACAGCCTCGAAGCCAACAAGGCACGGCTGCAACTCATCTTTGACGATTGGTGGCGGCGGTGGCGATCGTCGGATGAGGACATGATGGGGCGGCTGATTCTCGATCAGCAATCGCAGTTTGAACTGATGAACATTGCCCGGTTTGCAGCCATCGACGCAGTCATCCACGACATGAGGAACCTGTTCATGGCTCGGGCACGACTTCAGATGGAGGTCAACGCGACCGCGACGGCAGCAGGGCTGGCGGCCTACCGGATTGATCGCGGTGTGTACCCCCAGGAACTTCGGGTGGCATTTGGCATCACCATCAACAAGGAGTTGGCCAAGGACGGTCACGCAACCGTCAGTGAGGGGTATCGCCCATGGTTCAGGTACCGACGACTCGACAAGCCTGCAGACTTGGACGTGGGCACAATTCGAGTCAAGATTCCTGCTGGGACGGGCCTGCTCTACAGCACCGGGCTTGATGGTGTGGACGGCCTGGCGACGAGGCACGCAGAAGAGCGATGGCAGGGTGATCTGATCATCTGGCCACCCCCTGCCGATCTTGTTCGGGGTGCTCGCACCTCCACGGTCAAGGCGGAACCTGCGG
>CAZSSV010000407.1:731-1826 GCA_964609425.1 uncultured Isosphaeraceae bacterium
GTTGAACCCCTCCCTGGGAGCAAAACTATGAGTGGCGAACACAGCGCTGAGCATGTCGTGATCATCGGGAGCGGCCCGGCCGGTTGGACGGCAGCCATCTACGCGGCGCGGGCCGATCTCAACCCCCTGTGCCTGATCGGTGTGCCGCGGTCGAACCCAGCGCCCGTGCTTCCAGGTGGACAGCTGATGCTGACGACCGAGGTCGAGAACTACCCCGGATTCCCTGAGGGCATCACGGGCCCGGACATGATGCAGCGCTTTCAAGCGCAGGCGGAGCGTTTCGGGACCCGAGTGCGTGGTGTGGACGTGACGCAGTGCGACTTCTCGGCGCGGCCCTTCAGGCTGACGACGAGCGAAGGCGACACCGTGCTTGCAGACGCTGTCGTCATCGCGACCGGCGCTACGGCCAACTGGATCGGGCTGGAGAACGAACTGCGGCTGGCGACATCAGGCGGTGGCGTCAGCGCGTGCGCCGTGTGCGATGGGGCGCTTCCTGTGTTTCGGTCGCAACCTCTGGCGGTTGTAGGGGGCGGGGACAGCGCCATGGAAGAGGCCTCCTACCTGGCCAAGTTCGGGTCAAAGGTCTACGTGATTCACCGCCGCGACTCACTCCGCGCCTCCAAGGCGATGCAAGAACGCGTTCTTTCCAACGACAGAATTGAGATGGTGTGGAACAGTCAAGTCGTGGATGTGCTCGGAGACACGGCCATCGAGGCCGTCGAACTGGAGAACACGACGACCGGCGAACGGTCCAGACTCGAAGTCCGCGGGCTCTTCATTGCGATCGGACACACGCCGGCCACGGCCTTTCTGGACGGCAGTGGTGTGGCGCTCGACGAGTCCGGGTATGTCGTGGTGGAGGGTGACTCATCCTGCACCAACATCGCAGGCGTGTTTGCTGCGGGAGATGTGGCTGACTCGACGTACCGACAGGCCATCACCGCAGCGGGCATGGGCTGCAGAGCCGCCCTTGACGCAGAACGCTGGCTGTCCGAACACCCCGGTTGATCATGTCTGCGGCGTGTCCGGTGCCATGCGGGTCATGATGCGAGCGCCGACGGCGTCGCCCCATACATTGACGGTCGTTCGGCACAT
>CAZSSV010000408.1:0-1824 GCA_964609425.1 uncultured Isosphaeraceae bacterium
TCCCCTTTTTACGGAATCTGAAAAACTCTGCTTAAAACGAGGAGAGTCCTCATTAGGTCGCGGCGAGCAGGATCAATGGAAGCAGTGTTCTCATGAGTAGAGGGCGAGCAGGATGAGCAGGTCATCGACGGCCACCGTGCCGTTGCCGTCGAGGTCGCCGGAGCACGCTTGGCACTCGCCCCACTGGGAGAGCAGAATCAGCAGGTCGTCCACACCCACGATGCCGTCGCCGTTGAGATCGCCAGGCACATCCGGGGCATCGCCGTTGTTCCACCAGGCCAGCGCGAGCGAGGCCGGGTCGTCGCCGCCGTCAGCACGAGTGGCCGCCAGCAGGTAGTCGCCTGGGGTGAGACTCTCGATCCAGATGTGCTCGATGTTGTCAATCGCACTGGCGCTGGCAACATTGCCGGCACCAAACGCGAGTTCATCGCCGACCAGTGGCACCGGCACACCATCGACCTTGGAGAACAGCTCAAGGTCAAAGTCGACAGTTGCCGCCTGGCCGAAGTTTGAAGGAACGTCGCGATTCCAGGCTGCAGACACCGCGAACTTCGCGGCCCCTTCGGGGAGCACAAACCGCCACCAACGCACCTCGCCGGAATCCACCGGCTCAAACGACCATCCAGCCCTGCCGCATGACGGTGCCGTTGGTGCGAACGCCGTCGGTGTGGTGTGTCCGGCCGACAGCGATTCATGGGCGTGGTCAATCTGCAGATGTCCCGCACCGACCGACTCATCCAACGGTCGGGCGGTCCATCCACGATCCGGCCCCGTTTGTGGGGCGTTGTTCGTCCAATCGGCCCCGTCCACACCCTGGTGCTTGGCCCCGGCCATGAGCACGGCCTTGAGAACCTCGGGCTGCTCCCCGTCGCTTGCGATGGATGCGTCCGTTCGCACCATCTCCACGAGCATGGCTGCGGCCGCCGCGACGATGGGCGTGGAGTTGCTCACGGTGCTTTCGGGTCCGGTGATGTCGGGCATCATCCGCCCCTCACCCTCAAAGCCCGGGGGGACATCACCACCTGCGTGCTCACCGTCTCTGCGGCCGACCGTGATGGCGTTGTATGAATAGGCCAGAAGCGGCATCTGCTCATCACCATTGTTCAGGCCGACGGCAAACACCGTGTCGTCACGCTGGATGGTCCAGTCCATCCGGCGAAGCGCTTCCTGATCGAGTGCGGAACTTCCGAAGGTGCCCACCCAGGAGTGACTCCAGATCTTCTGCGCACCCATCGGCCCCTCCGGCGGCGTGCTCGGGCCTGCCCCGACGTTGAGAAAGCCGCCCTGCACCCAATCATTGGCCTCGAAGACATTGATGAACCAGACGCCTGGCGCGATGCTGGTGTCCAGCCCGAACAACCGCTTGCCGACCGCCGTGGCGTGGTTGGTGGGCGTCGAGCTTCCGCCGGATCGGCGGATGATGTACTTGCCGTCAAACTCGGGATCGTCGTCGTCGGGGGCGTAGTGTCCACTGGCATTGGCGGCTTCGACCTGTCCGACAATCACATCGGCACCCGTCGGAACCTGCTCAATGCCGATGCGCTGGACCAGTGAATCCCAGCCGATCCAGGCGCGGTAATCGGCCAGACAGGCGGTTGTCAGGAAGGCAGCGGCCGCAGCCGCCGTGGCCGGTCGCATGTGATTCACGCTCCTCAATCACCCCCACCTCAACACCTCAGCCTACCACTGGTTCGGTTGGAGGCAAGGGATGCCCGGGCTGGTCGATGGTGCGGGCCGATCCAGGGGCCGCTTGGGGGGTGGGCTGGACCGGTTGGCCCGTTTGCATCGCCTCCTCGATGGCTCCGAGGAGTTTCCGCTCTGCGG
>CAZSSV010000409.1:0-1809 GCA_964609425.1 uncultured Isosphaeraceae bacterium
TACAGCGCTGCAGGCCTTACGACGATCCCAACGGTAACGGACGCAAGGGCTTGCAGTTCCTGGCTAGTTGCGCGCGAACTCCATGAGTCAGCAAGGATCGCGTCACGGTGGATCGCGGCCGATCGCTCGACATCCTCATAGCGCTCGACGAGCTCCAGGCTCGCCGGTAGCACCTCGATAATCCGCTTCTGGCACTCAAGCGGAGGGAGTGCGAACTCGTACTTGGCTAGTTCTTGCCACTTTGTGCGTGGTGACAAGGAGCCGGCGGAGGTCCCCAACGCGTGGTCAAAGAAGCCGTCGGACTGCACTACATATGGGAGAAAGCCCGGCAGCAACTCTTCGTTCGCCGGTTCAAAGACGAGGATGTCGCCGGAACACACACCGTCAAAGTCCGCGACCGCGACCTTCCGCTGGTAGGCCCGTCGCTTGCCGAACAGCACCTGGCCGGCTCGGAAAGTGCGCGTGAAGCTCGTGCCATCCGGAAGTTCGCCTAGCTCATGCCAGCGCCGGAGCGGCAACGACTCTGAGTCGAGGTGTTCGAGACCCACGATGCGCGTCAGGCCCTCAGTCTCGGGGTCCTTGGTCGTCTCCTTCACCTGGCGGACGACGTCACCGAAGCGGACCCATCGCCAACCCTCGGGGAGAGTCCGCTTCTCCGTCATGGCGAGACTCCAGCATCAAGGTGGTCAAACAGGTTCTCCGCGGCCGTCCGCAGTTCGACCGCTGACTGTCTCCAGGCAGCGATCGAACCCTCCAGATCGTGGTCGGCTCCGTCGTTCCTTCGGGTGACGTACAACGGGATCGAGAGATTGCCGTTCCGATCAGCGATGGCCTCGAGCGTCTCGACCGCGGCGAATCCTTCCTCGGAGTCGAACGCCTGAAAGGCCGAGACCACCCTGTCGATGTGTTCCGGCGTCAGGAAGCTCTGCGCACGCTCTCTGGTCACCTCGTTCACCGCGTTGACGAAGAGCACCCTGCCGGATCGCTTCGCCGGCTTCTTCGAACGGCAGATCACGATGCAGGACTCCATCGGTGAGTTGTAGAAGAGGTTCGGGCCGAGCCCGATGACGGCCTCGATGAGGTCGGCCTCGACGATGCATCGCCGCATCTCCTGTTCCTCGTCACGGAACAGCACCCCGTGGGGAAACAAGATGGCGCACCGTCCCGTCTTCGGGTCCATCGAGCTGAGGATGTGCTGCCAGAAGGCATAATCGGCCCGCCCCTGCGGTGGCGTGCCGTACTGGTTTCGTCCCCACGGGTCGGATGACCAGGCGTCGCGGTCCCACGCCTTGATCGAGTACGGCGGATTGGCCAGGACCACGTCGAACGTGCGGAGACGATCGCTCTCCGTGAACGCCGGACCCGCCAAGGTGTCGCCACGGATGACATCGAAGTCCTCGATGCCGTGGAGGAAGAGGTTCATCCGGGCGATCGCGGACGTCGTGAGGTTGATCTCCTGACCGAAAAGGCGAAGCGTTCGGTGTTCCTTTCCCTGACGCCGGACCTCCTCGGCGGCGGAGAGCAGCATGCCCCCCGATCCGCAGGTCGGGTCGTACACGCTGTCCCCGGGTTCGATCTCCAGGAGCTGGGTCATCAGGTGGACCAGGGTGCGGTTCGTGTAGAACTCGGCGGCGGTGTGTCCGGAGTCGTCGGCGAACTTCTTGATCAGGAACTCGTAGGCGACCCCCAGCTCGTCCTCGGGCACGTTGCCGATGCTGAGCTCCACCCTCGAGTAGTGCTCGATCAGGTCCTTCAACGTCGTGTCGGGCAGGCGGTCCCTGTTGGTCCACGGCGCATCACCGAATACAC
>CAZSSV010000410.1:0-1785 GCA_964609425.1 uncultured Isosphaeraceae bacterium
GGCATCCACACGAGCTGCTGGTTGCAGGCGGCGGTGCCCACCACCAGCCACTTCTGGCGGCCATTGAAGCGGCGGCAGAGAGGCCCACCCATCTGACCAGCGACGTCGGCGTACCTGTCTCAGCACGGGAGGCCGCCGCCGTCGCGATTCTGGCGGCGATCGATGCCGACGACCAGCCCACGACATTGCCCGAAGTCACGAGCCGGCCTCGAGGCACAGTCCCAAGCATGTCGTGGTGCCGGCCTCTCCAGGACTCCGACGCGGAACGTCGCGCCTAGCATCACCAATACCTTCACGAGGAGTTCCTATTCGATGCATCCACGCGTTGTTCAGATCGCCACGATGGCGCTGCTGTGCCCGGCCATGGCCGCAGCGCACCCCCACGACACGCCGCTGGACTTCGCGACCGGCCTCTCCCAGGCCTTTCAAACGGCTGCGGCCCACATCAAACCCTCAGTCGTCCGGGTCGGCACCGGCAGATCACAACACCAGCGCCACCGAGGGATTCGCCCCTTCATCGAAGGCACCGGATCGGGGGTCATCATTTCCGATGCTGGGCACGTGGTCACCAACCTGCACGTCGTCGCCGGCGCGGAGGTCGTCGTCGTCACGCTCCACGATGGTCGGCGGTTTGAAGCTTCGCTCGCAGGCGCCGACCGTGACGCTGACCTCGCCGTTCTGCACATCGACGCAGATGGGCTCACACCGGCCACACTCGCCGGCGACGCGCCCACCCAGGTGGGCCAGTGGGTCCTGGCGGTCGGCACACCATTTGGCCTCTCACACTCCTACAGCGCCGGCATCATCAGCGCCACAGGGCGGTCCAACCTGGGCTTGAGCGCTTATGAGCACCTGATCCAGACCGACGCCGCCATCAATCCGGGCAACAGCGGCGGCCCGCTCATCGACCTTCACGGCCATGTTGTCGGCCTGAACACCGCCATCAAGACCATGACGGGCACGAGCGCCGGCGTCGGGTTCGCGATTCCTGTTGACATGGTGCGACGCGTGACCGAGTCCGTCATCGAGCACGGCCGGGTCGCCAAGGGCTTTATCGGCGTCACACTCGGGCAACGCGTGGATCCCGACGATGGAAACGCGCATTGCTTCATCCGAGCCGTCACTCCGGGGCTGCCCGCCGACAAGGCGGGTCTGCGTGGCGGGGACACCATCATCGCGGTCGGTGATCAATCCGTTCACACGGTTGCGGAGGTGCGACACGCCATCGCCGTCACGCCTCCAGGTGAGGTGTGTCGTGTCCTCGTGAAGCGGGGCGATCAGTCGCACACGCTCGCCGTAACACCGGTCAGTCGCAACGAGGGACTCGCAGGTCAGAGACCGTAGATCTCGCCGTACTTGCCTTCAAGGTACGACATCAGATGATCGGCGCAGAGCGGCGCGCCGGTCACGACCTCGCACAGGTCAGCCGGCAGATACCGCCGTCCCTGGCGATGGATCTTCTCATTGAGCCACGTCCGAAGTCGGTCAAAGTCGCCGCCGGCAAACCCTTCTTCCAGGCCCGCGATCTCACGCGTGGCGGCATCGAAGAACTGGGCCGAATACAGGTTGCCCAGCGTGTACGTGGGGAAGTACCCCATGCTCACCATCGACCAGTGAACGTCCTGCAGGCAGCCCTTTGCATCGTCCGGCACCTCAATTCCGAGATACTCGCGATAGCGTTCGGCCCAGGCATCCGGCCCGTCGGCGGCATCGGGGTCGCCCTTGATCAGTGGTTTGAATTCCATCTGCGCCAAGATGTCCCCGGCGATATCAATCCCCGGGGCG
>CAZSSV010000411.1:0-1750 GCA_964609425.1 uncultured Isosphaeraceae bacterium
GTTCTTGACCCACGTCCGCGATGTCATGCCGGCACCTTCGGCGAGTTGCTTGGCCTTCTGCTGTCCGACGCGGCAAAAGTCCTTCTGAAGGAAGCCGCCGAGTTGCCGCGCCTCGGTCCGCTCGAGCATCTGAATGAGTGTGCCGAGTTCAATACCCTTCGGGTGAGGCTTGATCTCCTTGGCCTCTTCCGGAAGTTGGTCCATGGCCCGCGGGAACTCGATCGTTTCATTCGCGGGCGTGATGTACGTGATGGCGGCGTGCGGGTTGGCGATCGCCGTCTGCTCGAGGTATTCGTCGACGCTCTGGCGACCCTTTTGATACTTGCCCTCAAGTTCGATGGCGACGATGGTGCCGTGTCCCTCAGGGAAGAGTTTGTCGTCCTCGGGGTGCTCCGTGTCGCTGACGACTTCGGCCTTGTTCTTCGAGGTGTCGATCTTGAGCACGACTTCGTGCGATGGTTTGCGTGATCCCGTCTTGGAGATGATTTTCACCGGCTTGCCGGTGGTCATGAGGCCGTACATGCCGGCGGCCGAGATGCCGATGCCCTGCTGGCCTCGGCTCATCTTCATGCGATGGAACTTCGAGCCGTAGAGCAGTTTGCCGAAGATGTTCTCGATCTGCTTTCGGACGATGCCCGGGCCGTTGTCCTGCACAGTGATCTTGAACCGGGTCTCCTCCAGTTGCAACAACTGGATCTTGAGGGCCGGCAGAATGCCTGCCTCTTCGCACGCGTCCAGCGCGTTGTCGACGGCCTCCTTGACCGTCGTGAGCATCGCCTTGCGGGGGTTGTCGAACCCGAGGAGGTGCCGGTTCTTCGCGAAGAACTCGCTGACCGAGATCTCCCGCTGGCTGGCCGCCATGGTTTCGGCGGTGGCTTTTTTTCGGGGCTTCTTCTTTGTGGCCACGGGCACCTGGGGCTCCATCCCTGCTGGTTTTGAGGTTCCGTCCTCGCGGGGTACGGTAGCACGTGGTGTTCCTGCCGTGTCTGGGGAGCCGACCCCCTCCGCTGCTCCGCGGCCTGCACTCGGTCGATTCGCCATCGTTACAATGTGCCGCTTCCCACAGGAGCATTCAAACCCATGGAAACCACCCTCATCATCCTCAAGCCGGACGCCGTACAGCGGGGCCTCATGGGCCGCATCATCAGCCGCTTTGAGGACAAGGGCATTCAGGTCGTCGGGGCCAAGTTCATGCAGATCTCGGGCGATCTGGCGGCCAGGCACTACGAGTCGCACCAGGGCAAGCCCTTCTACGACGGTCTCGTCGCCTTCATGACCAGTTCGCCCGTGCTGGTCCTCGGGCTTCGTGGCGTGGGCGCCATTGCAGTCTGCCGGAAGATGATGGGGGCCACGTTCGGCAGCAATGCCGAGCCGGGCACGATTCGCGGCGATTTCGGTGTGTCCAACAGTTTCAACCTCATCCACGGCTCGGACAGCCCCGAGGCGGCCGAACGTGAGATCGGGCTCTTCTTCGGTGCCGGCGAGGTCCTCGACTGGAGCCGGGCTGGTGAAGGCTGGATCTACGATCTGAGCGGCGACGAGCCGGAGTGAGCAGCGGGACCGATCGCCTGCACACACCGAACGGGTCGGTCCCCCAAACTCAAAACTGCCTGCAAGCAACGCCCAATAGGAGCGTTGGAGACGTCGCATGCAGATGGCCGAGGCACAAGTAGCAGAATTCGCGGGTCGGCCGCTGGGAAAAACGCATTTGAGATTGGGGCGAACCCCCCTCCGCCGAAAGGCGTAGGGC
>CAZSSV010000412.1:0-1731 GCA_964609425.1 uncultured Isosphaeraceae bacterium
TCATGCTGTTGAGGCACCTGGGGGCGGCGACCGGAGACGAGCGGTGCGGCGAAGTGGCTGACGGCATCAGAGACGCCTACAGCAGGTGCCTGGTTGAAGGCGAGAAGACCCGAGATCTGGGTGGGGCGCTGGGAACGCGACAGTTTGCCGAAGCGGTCGCTCGCAGGGTCAAGGTGGCGTCATGAATAACTGGGAGATTCCGGGTTTGGCGGGCCTGCCAATTCGCGGGACGACGCACATGCCGACGGGAGACGCCAGAGCCGCGGTGATCATCGTCCATGGCTACTACGGGTACAAGGAATACGGAATGTTTCCCTGGCTCGCGGCGCACTTCTGCCAGGCCGGGCACGTGGTGCACCGCGTGAACCTCTCACACAGTGGGATGGACCATGGGCATGGACCATTTGACGAGCAGGCCGTTCAGCGTGACACATGGTCCAGAGGCGTCGAGGACATCGGCGTATTGCTGCGGGCCATCGACTCGGGTGTGCTCGCCGGGCAAGGGCGCGGTGTCATCTTGGCTGGACACAGTCGGGGTGGCTCGACGTGCCTGCTTGCGGCGGGCCGGCACGGTCGCGATGCCGACTACTCGGCATTGATCGGGGTGGTGTCGTTGAGTGCGCCTGCCAACCTCGACCGCCTGACGGATGAAGCCAAGGCTGAACTCTGGCGAAGCGGCACGCTCGAGTCAAGCTCCTCGCGAACGGGCCAGCGCCTTCATGTGGGACTCGCGTGGCTGCAGGAGCAACTCGATGACCCGGAAGGCCATGATCTGCTCCGACAGGTGGCGAGGATTCAAACTCCGATCGGATTGATCCATGGCGCCGAGGACGCGACGGTCGATGCGTCCGACGCCGTCACGATGGCGCAGGCGAATCCGGCCAGAACAAGGGTGCGTCTGATCGAAGGGGGGGACCACGTCTTCAACACGCCGAATCCGTTCGCTGACGACGCACCGCCGTCACCTCAGCTTCAGGAGGCGTTTGACGCGGCGTCCGAGTGGATCGACGAGTGGGTGGCGTAGGAGCGCGGTGTGCCCGCGCTCGGACGCCGCGGCGTGTCAGGATTGGGCTAGGAAGTGACCGTGGCTGGCGTGGCTGGCGTTTCGACCACTGGCGGTGAAACCAAGTCGTCGGAGGCTCGCATTGCCGCCGCGGCGCTGATGCGTCCGCCTTCGCCCACCTCATCCACACGGACCGTGACGCGTTTGGATACGCCACGCTCTGGTTGCGTCACGCCATAGAGGCGATCGCATGCGAGCATCGTCTGTTTATTGTGGGTGATGACGATGAAGTGACTGCGGTCAAGGAACTGATCCAGCGTGCCACAGAAGCGGCTGACATTTGCGTCATCGAGGGCCGCATCGACTTCGTCAAGAATACAGAACGGGGCCGGGCGGGACTTGAAGATTGCCAGAAGCAGCGCGACCGCGGTCATCGTCTTCTCGCCGCCCGAAAGCTGGCTGATGACTCTGGGCTCTTTGCCTGGGGGTTTGGCTTTGATCTCGATGCCGGACTCCAGCATGTCGACGTCGCCGTTCTCGTCCGGAACGAGGAACAGGTCGGCACTGCCACCACCGAAGAGTTGCCGAAAGAGGCCTGCCGGTCCTGCGAAGTGCTCTCGAACGGCGGCGAACGTCTCTTCAAATCGCGTGCGGCTGGCGACCTCGAGCTCTGCGATCAGTTGCTCCAATTGTTCCCGGGCCCGGTCAATGTCGGCCACCTGCTCGAT
>CAZSSV010000413.1:0-1693 GCA_964609425.1 uncultured Isosphaeraceae bacterium
CCAGTCTTCCGCACGAGACGGGGTTGCTCGAGCGGCGAGTGAGTTTCACCAAGGGGTGCTATCCGGGTCAGGAAGTGGTGGCCCGCATGGAGCACCTTGGGCACCCCAAACAGATTGTGCGGGCGCTTCGCATGCCGGATGCACGCCTACCGATCGCCGGCGGGCAGGTGTTCGCGGCAGGTCAGGACGGGCCGGCCGACCCGGTGGGTGTGGTGACCTCCAGTGCGCCCTCGCCGCTTCGAAGTGGCCATGCCAGCGTGCTTGCTACGCTGCGATGGTCCAGTGCGGCCATCGGTTCGACCGTCTCGGTTTCGGCCGAGGGCGGGTTCGTCGATGTCGAGGTGTCAGAAGCCTGCCGGGGCGGAGCCCTGTGATGACACGCCCATCCATACCGCTGGAGAACCAACCACTCGCCACGCCGATGGAGTGGACGCTCCTCGGAGTTGGGCTGCTGCTGACCGTGTTCGTCGCCGTGACGATGCTGACGTTTTTCATCAGGCAGCAGCGCCGGGAATCGGCGGAGGACGCCTCGCGGTGACCACGCGCCGCGATGTCACCGTGACCGAGGTCGGTCCCCGAGACGGCCTTCAGAACGAGGCCGCGCTCGTCTCGGTGGCTGACAAAGTGGCCCTGGTGAATCAGCTTTCGGCCACCGGGCTTCCAGAAATCGAAGTGTCCGCGTTCGTGAGGCCGGAGGTCATCCCGCAATTGGCGGATGCGGCCGAAGTCTTCGCTGCGATTCGTCGAGACGCCGACGTGCGGTACTCGGCACTGGTCCCCAATGTGAGGGGACTCGAGCGGGCCTTACAAGTCGGCGTGGATGCCATCGCGATCTTCACGGCGGCGAGTGAGACGTTTTCCAGCGAAAACACCAACGCCTCAATCGACGAGACGATCGATCGGTTCAAACCCGTGGTCGATTTGGCGATCGCCAGTGGGCTGGGTGTTCGAGCCTACATCAGTTGTGCGGTCGCGTGCCCGTTTGAAGGGCCTGTGTCACCGCTGGCCGTGCGATCGATCGCCGAGCGGCTGGTGGCACTCGGGCCGATGCAGATTGATCTTGGTGACACCATCGGGGTGGCCGTTCCCGACGACATCGAGCGACTTCTGGCGGAAGTGACCCCGTGTGTGCCGGTGGAGGACATCGTGTTGCATCTTCATGACACCAGCGGTGGTGCCGTCGCGTGCGCCCGCAGAGGCCTGCAACTTGGGGTCACCCGCTTTGACGCGGCCTGCGGTGGGCTCGGGGGCTGCCCCTTTGCACCGGGAGCACCTGGCAACCTCTCGACCGAGGCGTTGCTTGCCGTGTGCGCCGAACAGGGATTGGAAACAGGCGTCGATGCCGCCGCCGTCTCCGAGGTTGGCGCGTGGATGCGGTCGCTGGTCGCCCGGAAGGTCTGATCACTCGGGGACTTCGTCCGGCCCAAATGTCAGGCAATTCTTGCCCCGCCGCTTTGACTCGAGCGCACGCTGGTCGGCAATGCGAAGCAGTGACGCCATGTCGTCGCCGTCCCACGGAAAGGTAGCCAGGCCGCCGGAAATGCTGAGTCGGCCCGGAGCCGCCAGCCCGAGCTCCGGGAATCGCAGGTCGGTGATCTGCTTCTGGAAGCGTGCTGCCAGCACTTCCACCGTGTCGGGGTGCCTCGAGCCGGGCGTTCGTGGGCCCCCGAAGTCGGAAAACAGCACAGCGAAC
>CAZSSV010000414.1:0-1692 GCA_964609425.1 uncultured Isosphaeraceae bacterium
GCTCGCCCTCTACTCATGAGAACACTGCTTCCATTGATCCTGCTCGCCGCGACCGCCCCGGCCGACGCGAACTACCGCACCTGGTGCCACTGGGACGACCTGTACGACCGGCTCGGCGGCATGGTGCCGGAAGGGTCTGAGGTGCATGCCGCCATGGTCGAGCCAGAAGATGGCAACGGTGATTACGCGCTCGATGCCTGCACGCCGTTTGCGTGCGACCCTGAGTTTGAAGGACCGATCGTCACGCACAAGTCCGGCGTCAGTGACGTATCGAGTCACGCCAAGTCGGTCGGCAAAAAGTTTCTCGGCAATACCGATGGCATGGCACCGGACCTGCTCCAGATCCAGTGCTTTGAGCTCGAAGATTGGATCTACGACAAGGGTCTGAAAGTGGGAGCGAACGGCCAGGTCCCCGCTGGCTCCGGCGCCGTCAAAGTCTGGAACCACTCGTGGGTCGGCGATCTTGGCGGCAACAGCGCCAACAACGAGGCGCTTCGCCGTACCGACTGGATGGTGGCCCACCACGCGACAGATCCAATCATGTGTGTTGGGCTGAACAATGGTGAAGCGGGGTACCCCCTGCTGTACAACGCCTACAACGTCATCGCCGTGGGCCGGCGTGATGGTGACCATTCATGGGGCGACGTTCAATCGCCGGTTGACGGCCCGGGCCGCATGCGCCCGGACCTCACGGGCCCGCAGTTCACAACCAGCCAGGCAACCGCGACGGTCTCCGCGGCTGCGGCCTTGCTGGTTGACACCGTCCGCCTCGATCAGCTGCTCTCGAGCACAGCCGAGTCATCCGAGGTCATCAAGGCGATTCTGATGGCTTCGGCCGATCACAGCGGCCAGAAGGACGGCTCCGACGATGTCTGGAGTAATGATCCAGACACAGATGGCGATCGCAGGGGGCGCACATCCACACCGCTCGACCCAATCGTTGGTGCCGGCCACCTTGATGTCGACGCCGCCCACCGGATACTGACCGCCGGCGCGCAGCCCGGCTCACTCGACCCCGCGGTGCCAGCAGACGGAACAACCGACGGCTGGTCGCTTGAGTCTCTGTCGGCCGGCGAGTCCATGCAATGGCACCTGCGGTGGCTGGACGAAACCGACGCGCTGTCTGTCATCGTGACATGGCACCGAACGGTGGAGACTCACTTCAACACCACATTCGTTGCTGACTACACGCTCACACTGCTGCGGAGCGAGGGTGGGGCCACCGTCGCGGTCGCCGGCTCCCCATCCGGCGAGGTCTTCGACTCGGGCAATGTGGTCAGCGAGAGTTCTGTTGACAACGTGGAACATCTGTATGTGGAAGGGCTTCGGCCCGGGCACTACATCGTTGAACTCTCCCGCATCGATGACGATGGCGCCGCTGGAGATGTCGCCATCGCCTGGACGGTCGATGGCAATCTCGTCAACCCCGATCTGGACGACGACGGGGCCGTCGGCGTCCACGATCTGCTGGCACTGCTCCAGCAGTGGCCCGCCTGCGAGGGCTGCGATGCCGACCTGGACGGCAACGGGGTTCTGGACCTCGATGACCTGGTGATGCTGCTGCAATTCTGGGGCACCTAGCGCGACGAGCGCATGCGGCCCGCCCGGGAACCCTGGGTAACGGGGCCGGCACCTCTACCATCCCCGCCATGCGCCGCGCTCGCTTCGGGTCCTACCTGCTTATGGCTTCAG
>CAZSSV010000415.1:0-1687 GCA_964609425.1 uncultured Isosphaeraceae bacterium
CTTGATACCAACAGATTGGTCGTGAAATTCCCCGTTCAGCAGGACCGGACGAGGTCGGCCTCGTTGAGTTGGGCGGCCTGAATGACAGGCTTCACCTCGGCGAGAAACCGGCGGCCATCCTCCACGTAGCCCGCTGTGGGCTTCAGTTCGGGCATGTGGGACCGAAAGTAGCGGTTCAAGCGAAGCATCATCAACTCCCGGACATACTTGGCGGTCATGGAGGCGAGCGCTACGGGCAGATGCTCGCCGTCGGCTCCGGCAGAGAACGAAATGTCCAGAGGCCCTCGGCCATCGAGCGTCAGCAGGTATCGGCTCTCGGTTTCGCCCTCCTGGAGCACCTGTCGTGTGGCACCGGGCCAGGCGGCTCGGAGGTCGTCGAGGTAGCGGGTTCTGCCTCCGTGACGATCCACCGCCAGACGAAGTGGGCGTCCACCTGCTCGACGCCAGCACGTCTCCGCCAGCGAGACCATCAGCTCCCAGTTGACAATGGCCTTCGAGCCCGAGGTCGCAACGCGCGCATTGAACTCGCGGGCCGGCACGGCCGCCGCGGCGATATGGCAGCACCGTACGTTTGCCCTGGCCAGGGCCCGATCCAACCTTGAGCGGTCGATGCGGAGGAGGCTGGCGTGCGAGCCGAGTGGAAGCGGTGTCGAAGTTTCGTACCACGCCTGGCTCGGGGGCTCGACGCCGATTGCGGCGAAGAATGCGTCGTCGTCGAGCGACTCAAGCCATTGGCCACTGCGGGCGGCCACCGACGCGAACAGCAGCACGCCACGCTCCAGATGCGTGAGCGGATGTTGCCTGGTTCCACCGCCCTTGAGTTTTTTGGAGTCGTCGATGGCGATCCGCCCTCGCCGCGTGTCACGCCGAGATCGAGCGACAATCGACTGCAATGCGGTCCACAGGCAGGGCATCTCGCCCTCGACTTCAAAGACCGACACACCGGCGCACAGCGGCCCGAGCATCGGCCCGTACCCTGCCTCGTCGATGCCTGCATAGAGCATGGGCGCGATGGTAGCGGCGAGCCGGCCTGGCACGTGGCGGCTAGCCGCGTCCGACAGCCTGCCCGTCACGGCGTCCATCACTGCCGCCGCACCAGCACTGCGAGAGTCTGGCGACAATCTGACCACCGCCGAATGACACATCGCGATGGGGTGCCACGATGATGTCGTGGCCCATCGCTCGGAGTCTCTCAATGCTCGCCACCGGCATGTCCGGCTCCACCGCGACGCGGCGGCCGCCCTCGAACCGCCACCTGGGGGCGTCCAGGGCGCTCTGCGGGTCCCACCCCGATGCGACGACGCGTGAGAGCACTTGCAGGTGTCCTTGCGGTTGCATCGGGCCGCCCATCACGCCGAAGGCCATGTGGGGCCCGCCATGTCGGGTTGTCATCGCGGGGATGATCGTGTGGTACGGACGTTTGCCTGCAGCGATGTCATTGGGATGACCCGGGTGATTGATGAAGCCCGCAGCTCGGTTTTGCATGGCAATGCCCGTTCCCGGAATGACCACGCCGCTTCCGAACCCTTCGTAGTTGGATTGAATGAAGGACACCGCGCGGCCGCTGGCGTCGCCGCAGCAGAGATACACCGTGCTGCTCCAACACGGAAGGATGATGTCGCAATCGGTGGCCCGATGGTGGTCGATCGTCGCCGCGATCTCGTTGAGCCGGCCCGCCGCGATGCAC
>CAZSSV010000416.1:0-1617 GCA_964609425.1 uncultured Isosphaeraceae bacterium
CGCATCACCCTGCACCATGCCGAGTTCCTCAAGGGTGGTGATTCCACGCGGCGAACGCTGTCATTCACAGTGCCCGGCGGTACAGTTGGATCGTGGCAGGCCCGCATAGCGGGCGCTCCCGAGTTCCGCACGGGAACACGGTGGGCCGTCTGCCTGCTCCCGACCTGGAAGTCGTTTCCGACTGCAGGTGTTCACCAGGGTGCATTTCAGCTCACTGTGGAGGGCGGCGTCATCGACGGGCGTGGCCAGGTGGTTCGCCAACTCGACGACGATGGGTTTGTCGTGGTCGGCAACGAGGGGCCTCGGGTCAGTGGTTCCGACTTCATCCAATCGCTTCGGACGATCGCGGCCGCCAGCGCCGAGGTATCCCTTCCGGACGGCGCGCCGATTCGTGTCATTCCAACGTACAGATCGACTCCCTTCAAGCCGGCGGCAACACATGAACCAAGCCAAACCACCCGGCCCGAGGGCATTCAAGAGGCTGCCAGCCGGCCGCGGAGTGCGGCCCCGTGATGCGGTGGATCGCAGCCGCCGCGCTGTTCGGAACATGCGCTCCAGCCACGGCCTACAACGCGTGGACATACGGCGGCGACATCGTCGTGTGGCCGGGCGATCAACTCGTTCGGTATCTCTACCCATCGTCGTTTCCCGAAGGCAGCGACACGTTCAATCTCATGCTCCATGGCATGTCTCAGTGGAACCTCGTCGAAGGAAGCAACTTCGAGTTCTTCTACTACCCGCTCGAGCAGGACTACACACTCGATCATTACGACGGGTACAGCGACACCACTGCAGTGCCCGCAGAAGACCTCGACCCGGGCGTGCTTGGGCTGACCTACAGCGTCAACAATGCAGCCCAGTGGTATGACATGGACATGGTGTTCAGCGACTTTCCGCTCGGCGTTGGCTGGAACTTTGAGGTCTCGCCTACGTGCGAGCAGGAAGCCGTGCCGGGCGAGCACGGGTTCACCTTTGTGCTCACAACCATGCACGAGTGCGGCCACAGCATCGGTCTGGCGCACGAGCCGACCGGCACCGAGCCCGCAGGCGATCCGTGGATTGTCTGCACGATGAACCCAGGCTATCCCCATGGTGGCAGCAACGCGACGCCGCGCGTGATGGAACTGCACAGTGACGACCGGCTCGGGGCGATGGTGCTGTACCCGGCGGACATTCCACCGGTGACGGATCTGGCCACCGCCAACTTCACCTGGACCGAGGAGTACGTCGGGACCGCATTCACGGTTTTCAGCGACCCAGATGTACTGCTTCCAGGCGAGACCATGCAGGTCCGCAGCGCCATCGAAAACCTTGGCACAACGGACGTCTCTGGAGTGACGCAGACCTTCTGGCTGAGCGAAGACGACACACCCTCCACCGAAGACCTGCTCCTTGCCGAGATTCCGTGGGATCTCCCGATGCTCTCGCTCATCGACTTTGATCTGTACCAGGACCTTCCCGCCGACTTCGCGGCAGGCGAGTACTACATCCTGTCCATGCTCGATCGTGAAGATGTGGTCGCAGAGGCTTGGGAAGACAACAACTTCACTGCGTACTGCGTCCCGCAGACGATCGCTCAACTTCCGCCCGACATCGTTGATCCACTCGGCCAGTACT
>CAZSSV010000417.1:0-1590 GCA_964609425.1 uncultured Isosphaeraceae bacterium
CTTGCACACCGCTTCGATGGACTTGCCCTGACTGAGCTCAACCTCTGCGCGGCGGAGATGGTTGATGATCTCCTCCGCCGTATGCCTCTTCCGTGCCATCTGTTCAAACCTCCTCAATGACGCCCGAGACGATCACTCGGACTGGACTGGATGGAGGGGGAAAGGTCACCTTGATGCTCGGTGGCTCGAACGTCGTGTCCAGCGCGCCGACGAGGTGCACGGAACCGCTCGCGGCGGCCGTCGTGACCAGGCACAGTGCCGCCATGCCTGCCCACCGCCTCGGGAGGCGGGGGCATCGAGCGTTTTCTCCTCTGTGGGATCCCATCGGATCAATGGTGCTCGGCGGAGGAGCGCTCGTCAAGCGTCAACTTCTGGAAGAGGCTGCGGGCATGCTTGCCGGGCCTGAACGGTGGCCGGGAGTTGCAGCCAGGTGGGCCGCCGCTTGGTTTCCACCCGACCCGCCCTGGGCGGTATGTCACACAGGCTGGTTGGCGTCGATGCCCTCGCGGAGACCTGGCGGAGGGTCTGCCGCCGAGGCTGTACAGACGCCGCGGCCATGTGCCGGCCGACTCGAGGTTGTACAGTTGGCCAACTGGGCAGGGAGTTCGGCCGTGAACCGCCCCAGCGCAACCATGCCGTGGGTCGGGGGGGGCATCGGCGGGTTCTATGCGCTGTTCTTTCTCTTCTTTCTGGTGGCGCATCTCATGGGCGATGACGCGGTGGGCGAGCAGCCGCTCTCGGGCCGGGAGATTGGCATGTTTGTCGCGATCGGCGTGACCATGGTAGGCGTCGGCGTATCTATGTGGCGTCCCGCCGTCGGGGGTTGGCTCGCGGTGTCGGGCTGGGTCGGGCTGGTCGCGCTCGATTGGGCCGTACTCTTCAATCCCTACTTCGGGATGGCCGCTGTGGCCGGCGTCCTGCTCATTCTCGGGAGCCGGGGGGCTCCGGGGCAAGCGTCCCGCGAATGAGTCCAGGCCACCAGATCTCGCGTTCGTCCTGTCCGTCACAGGCGAGGCGTAGCAGCAGGTAGGCGCGCGTCGACCCTGCCATGAGATAGGCGACCACCCATCCGGCAACCGCCCACTGGACGAGGCCTGTCCAGAAGGACACGAGGCCCGCTGCCCAGCCGACGTGCCAACTGGTTTCGGGCGCCTCAGCGCCGGACATGGTGGCACTTGCTGCAGCGATCGTGTTGTTGAAGGTCCATTGGTCGACCAATGTGGCGGTCAGATCGATGGTGAGATTCGCAACGGTCATGACAAGCAACAATCCCAGCGCCAGCCCGAGCATCAACGTGAACAGGTACAGCATCCAGCGAAGCGGTTTGGCAACGACATAGGCGATCGCGCGGTGCATCGCGTCTGGACCGTCGCAGTTCTCAGCCGCCACGGCCGGCAGCAACAGCGGGCACGAGACGGCATATGCGAGCAGCACCAGGGCAATGCCGAGCCCAACCAGCAGGGCGAGTCCATAGAGGATGGCGCCCAAGAGATTCAGGACCGGTGCGTTCAGCAGTATCAGACCGAAGACCAGAAGCAACAGCGCGAGCAGGCCGGCCATGACCAGTGGCATGATGAGCGCGCCGAAGAA
>CAZSSV010000418.1:0-1589 GCA_964609425.1 uncultured Isosphaeraceae bacterium
AAAAAAGCGGCTCTCAGACACCGAGAGACGGCCTTCACATGATACGTGAATCAGGGCGACGAGTTCCCGTTTCCTGCCTCCCGGTGGCAAGAAGCCCGGACTACTCAGCCCGCCGGGAGGGGTGCCATCTCCACCTGGTCCCCGACCGCTGTGAGGACGTGGCGGCCCGGCACCTCCACCCAGTGCTCGCTGCACTCATCCAAGGGCTCTGAAACGACAATCGTGGCCTCCGACTCAATGACCCCCACCGAGTCTGAGGCCTGATCCAATGCCGCCCGATTGGCGGTGTGATACAGACTGGGACCATCCCCGTCCGAGCCGTATCGGGCCGCCCACAGCGTGGCCCCGTCTGAGACGGCCACGGTCATGTTGAAGGGATCGGACACGCCGGTCGACACCCGCGCCGTCTCGACCCTACGGATCATTCGGGCGATGGCGCCCGCAGGGTCGTCGCGCAGCCCCTCGGTGAGGCACAGCCCAAACATGGTCTCACTGTCGGTGCATCCCCGCTTGGCGGCATAGACAACCGGATCAATCGCGCCGTCCAGTTCGTGCCGAATCGCATCGAAGCCGCCGATCGCTCCATTGTGCTGGAACATCCACGTGTCGAATGTGAACGGGTGACAATTCGTGCGAGACACGGCGCTGGTCGCGGCGCGAATGTGCGACATGAACAACGGCGAGGCCAGGTGTGATGCGAGGCTCCGCAGGTTCTCATCATTCCACGCAGGCCGCGTCTCGTGGTAGACGCCTGGCACGCGCGTGGACGATGTGTACCACCCCACGCCGAACCCGTCCGCATTGATCGCAAAGGTCGACTCCCTGGCATGCCGCGACTGGCTCATCAGTGAGTGCGTGGGCTTGACGAGCAGTTCATCCAGCCGCAGCCGGGGGTCGGTATAGGCAATCCATCTGCACATGAGGTAGAGCCTAGCACTCCCTGCAGGCCTGTGTAGACCTGCGGAGACCCCGCCAACCGTCCGCCGATTCCCGTTTCGACAACATTGCAAGTGTTACAGACCGAACCGACACATCGGGGGGACGGTCACATGCGTGTTGGAGCATCGCACCTGCGCGGCCCAACAATGCGTTCTCAAGCCAGCTGTACTGATCGTTGTAACAACGAAGTCTTGACACACACGCGGCGCCGAAAAGTGAGCCGCTGCGTTTTGGCGGTTCGCGCTCGAAAACGCGTCGGGCATCGATATGTTCGCAGACGTGACGTCACGCGTTGCGTCTCGGAGCACGGAGGAGCCGAGCGCATGAACTGAACTCCGTCACATTCTGTGGCTGGCACCAACGTGCCCGCCAGGGGAGACCAAACCATGATCGACATGTGTAACAGGAGAAAGAGGCTTGAACGGCTCGTGGAACTCGCGCAGGTCTACAGGAACTGGAGTCGAAGAGAACTGGCCGAAGCACTCGGTCGCGACTCGAGCAAAATCGTCCCGGCCAGCGGCAACCCCAAACTCGATCTTATTGTGGAACTCGCCGACGTCCTCGACTGGTCTGTCGGTGATGTCACCGAGTGCCTCTGGGGAGGAACCGATGCCGATGTCCCGCCGATCGACAACGATGCTACGTTCGAT
>CAZSSV010000419.1:0-1568 GCA_964609425.1 uncultured Isosphaeraceae bacterium
CCGCCGCCGCCACCGCCACCGCCACCGCCACCGAGGTTCAGGTTCGGCGGATCGTTGAAGTCCGGAATGGGCATGACGAGGTCGCGAATGTCGTAGACGATGGGAATCACGCGCTTCTGAAGGGCGGCCTTGGTGGACACGACGAGCATGCCGTCCTGCACATCCCACTCGGGGTGCGTGTTGTCATCTCCCACCTGTTGCAGCAGACGCGTCAGCACGATGTCCAGCGGCTGCTCATTGAGTTCTAGCTGCAACTCGGTGTCCTGATCGATGCCGTCTTCTTCAAGGGCGCGCCAGTCGGTGTAGATCTTCAGCCCATCGGTCGCTTCCTGCAGAACATTGAGCGCCGCGCTGAAGGTGGTCGACGGCGGAAACGTGAAGGGAAGTTCGATGCTCTGGAGCTTGCGATGCACGGCCCGATCTGCCGGAGGCATCATGTAGCCGCCATCGGTTCCGCGGCGATAACTGATCTGACGCCAGTCTTCGGGATAGGTCATCAGGCCATTGGTCGACTTCTCACCGGGACCGCTGAGATTTCGGAACGGGATCTGCTGAAGCCGCTGGTTCTCCAGCGACACCTCGGCCTCGCCGAAGGCTCGATCACGTTGATAGTCACTGTATCTCCGGTAGATTTCGGTCGTACGAATGACGTCTCGGAGTGCCAGCGCCGCGGGGTTGTGCGGGTCAATGAAGAGAATCTCGTCCAAAACCTGCAAGGCCTCTGCGTACTTCAGTTCGGCCTGGAGTTGCCGAACCCGCACGAGGTTCTCACTGATGATCTTGGCCTTCTCGGTTTCGGCCTTGTGCACTTCCGCGACACGGGACGACTCCGCTTCGGACGCGGCCGCCTGCTGCGCCAGGATGCGGTAGTTGTTGGCCGAGTCGTCGATGAGCGAAATCAGGTCGTTGGCCTTGCGGTCCATCTCGGCCAGCTCGCCCTGCGAGAGATACTGACGACGCTGTCGCACCTTGATCTGAGCGGTCAGGATTTCCCGGTTGGCGCCCTTGAAATCTTCCTGCGAGAGGAGTTGTCTGGCACGACCGTAGCCTTCTTCAAACTCAATCTTGGCTCGGTCACGTTGCTCCTGATACCGCTGCTGCACCGAAGCGACGCCGGTCTTGGTCGGTCCCTTGAGGGAGTCACCCTCGTCCAGCATGGCCATGGCGTGTTGGTACCCGCGACTGGCCTGCTCGTTGCCCGGCATGAGTTGCAACGCTTCGGAATACTTCGCTGCTGCTTCACGCCACTTGCCCTCGCGTTCAAGCCTGCGAGCCGCCAGCATGGCGGCATTGACCTTGGCCGCATGCTGCGTTGCGATATCCACGTGCTCGCCGCCGCCAGCGGGCGCGTCCTCGGCGTATGACGCCGTCACGCCTCCGCACAATGCCGCGGCCAAGGTCCAGATCTGAATACGCCCGATCAGGCGAAGGTTCATGGTCGTCTCCACTCGCTATCCCTATGCGGCGATCCCCACAGCGGATCGGGCACGGGCCCGATGCACCCAACGATCACCACGCACGCCCGTGTGGCTCCATGATTCACTGCGAATCCATTCCACAAGGCCGTG
>CAZSSV010000420.1:0-1564 GCA_964609425.1 uncultured Isosphaeraceae bacterium
CCGCCGCGCTCGTCTGGTCGAAGGCACCGGTGATCGTTGGCGCACACGACACCGGCCCATTGATCCGCTCGAAGGGCGGCCTCTGGTTGGCAATCCCGACGGAGGCCGCCGGACGTGGGCTGCGCGGCGGCAGGGTCACCCCTGGTGAATGGGAGCGGCGACGCGGCCTGCGCCTACGCTTCGTCTACCGGCGACGCGGCCCGAGCCTGCTGGTTGCCGATGGCCGATTGAACAGCCGCGGGCTCGGCGTGGCCTCGCGGTCGAAAACTGGTCGTGGGCGGGCTACTGTTCCAATCTTCCTGCTGGTGCCACAGGTCAAGCTGCCGAAGCGGCTCAATCTCGCGCGGGATGCCGAACGGGCGCAGGCGATGGTGCCAGGGCTGATCGTGGCGAACTGGGTAGAGGGAAGGGTTCGATGATCAGGCGCGTGCCTCGATCTGCCGCTCTTCCCGCGCCGCGCGACGTCGGCGGCGTGGCTCCTCCGTGTCGCCGAGCCCCTCCAGGGCGACCGGCTCCTTGCCGGGGAACTCGACCATCAGCTTGAGGTTGCCGCCCATCGCCCGCACGTAGCTCGTGAGCGTCGAGAGAAGCAGATCGCTCTGCCGCTCGTATTTCGCGACAGTCGCCTGTTGGATGCCGAGCGTTTTGGCAAGCTGGACCTGCGTCATCTCCTTGGCTTTTCGCAGTTCTTTCAGCGTCAGGTACTCTGTGTGCAGCCGATCTGCCTCGGCCTCTACGCCCGCACGCCGAGCGGGATCGAGGGTGGCCAGCTTGTCCTGAAGGCTCCGCGCCATGGTCATCATCCTTTCCGTCTCTCGAGATGGTGGTCGAACCGTTCGTCGGCCCGGGCGATCAGCTGCTTGTAGAAGCGCTTCTCACTGCCACCTGACTTGTCCCCACCGACAAGCAGGATCGCCTGTCGGTCGGGATCGAATGCGAAGGCGATGCGCCATACGCCATCAGCGGCGTTGCAGCGCAATTCCTTCATGTTCGCATGCTTCGACCCCGTCAGGGTGTCGGCATGCGGTCGGCCGAGCAATGGGCCCTCGCGTTCCAGAAGGAGTGCTCGCGCCAGGACTGCATCCTGCACCTCCTGCGGGAGCTCGTCGAACTCTGGCTCGAACTCTTCTGCGAACGAAACGATCCACGGCATCCGGCCCTCATGTCTTTGAAGCTATATAGCCTTGAAGCACTATTTTTGCAATAGCGACTCTCAGAGCGTGTATACATGCCCACCCCACGCGAAACCATCCTCACCGCGCTACACGCGCGGCTCTCCGCGCTGCCCGCCACCACCCTCCGCGGCGACGTGCTCCCCGAACGCGTGCCGGCCGAGGGCCTGCTGATCCTGCGCGATGGCGAGCCGGGGGAGCCGGAGGTGACGCT
Source organism: uncultured Isosphaeraceae bacterium (assembly GCA_964609425.1). Lineage (GTDB taxonomy): Bacteria > Planctomycetota > Phycisphaerae > Phycisphaerales > SM1A02 > UBA12567. The sequence goes on from CAZSSV010000420.1 coordinate 1,387, forward strand.
GTCGCCCCTACGTTATCACTACCTGCACCGCGCCGAGATCGAGGTGGTCGTTCAGGGCGTTGATCGAGACGCGGCCTTTGATACCCTTTGCGCCAGCACAGGCACGGCGCTCATGGCAGACCGCACGCTCGGCGGGCTCTGCGACTGGGTTGAGGCCGAGGCGCCACAGCCGGTCGAT
>CAZSSV010000421.1:0-1553 GCA_964609425.1 uncultured Isosphaeraceae bacterium
GGAAGAGGTCGGGCTGCGCGGTGCATTCACGGCAGCCGAGGCGGTGGACGCCGACCTGGGCATCGGGCTTGATGTCACGCTCTGCGCGGACACGCCTGGTGTGCCTGAGGCGGATCGCGTGACGAAGCGGGGCGATGGCGCCGGGGTCATGTTTATGGACAGTTCGATGATCGCCGATCAGTCGCTCGCCGAGGACATCTGCCGCGTCGCCAAGCGCCGCAAGATTCCGCACCAGCGGTGCATTCTCCCTCGTGGTGGACAGGACGGAGCGGCGATCCAGAGGAGTCGGCACGGTGTTCGGTGCGCCGCCGTGGTGTGTGGGACTCGCTATATCCACACGATCGCGGAGTCGATCCACAAAGGTGATCTCCAGGCGACGATCAATCTGCTCGCCGCGTGGATCTCCACAGTCAAGTAGGAAGGACGGACATGAAGATCAGGATGATGGCCGGCGCTCTGGCGCTGGCAGGTGTGCTCGCAGCCGGAGCCGATCAGGCCACATCCGTGGCGTCCCCGCCCGAGCACTGGACACTCGACCAGGTGCACAGCACGGCGCTCTTTCGAATCCATCACGCAGGGGCCGGGCGGTTTTGGGGAAGGTTCAACGGCGTGAGCGGCACGGTCGATTGGAACCGTGACGACGCTGCAGCGCCTGCATTCGACGTCACGGTTCGTGCGGAGAGCGTCGACACCGGTAGTACCAAACTCGACAGTCACCTGAAGGGGCCAGACTTCTTCAATGCCCGCGAGTTTGAGACGATCACATTCGAGAGTACGGGCGGCGAGCGGATCGGCCAGCGAAACTGGCGTGTGACCGGTGACATGACCTTGCTGGGTGTGACCAAGCCTGTCACGGCCGAGGTCGAGGTCACGGGTGTTGTCGGCAGTCCCGTCGTCGCCAAGGCGGGCTGGGAAGCGAAGTTTGAGATTGATCGTTCCGACTTCGGCATGAACTGGGGAGTCGACCGCGGCGCACTCAGTGATGACGTACAACTCATCGTGGCGCTCGAGGGCGGCATCGAGCCGGGTCGCTGAGTGATGTGGGAGTCGGTGCTTTGGAGTGTCGCTGTTCCCGCGGCGGGCGCGAGCGTGTTTCTGATTGTGTGCTGGTGGGCAGCAGGCGAGGGCCGCACCTGGTTGATCAGAGCTGCGGTCGGGCTGGCGCTTGCAGGTGCAGCGGCCGGCTCATTCATGGCCAGCACGGGCCTGCCAGCGTGGCCGCCGCCCCAGAAGTGGCACGGGCTTGTGTGGCTCTTCGGCGTGCTCGGCGTACTCGGGCTGATGGACGCGGCCATCAAGGGGGGCGCCTGGCCGGGACGCGTCGTGCTCGCCTGCGGCTCAGGGGTCTCGGCGGCATGGCTCCTGCACCTCCCGGACACATCTCCGCTTGCGGTTGGCATGTGTGTCGGTGCACTCTCGTTGATCGGAGGATTGGTCGATTCAGAAGGGCGAGGCCTTCCCGTGCTCGTCGGAGTCTGGGCCGCGACAGCGGCGCTCTCTGCATTGATTCTCGTGGCGGCCTCGATGTCTGTGTCGTTGATTGCGGGAGCAGT
>CAZSSV010000422.1:0-1538 GCA_964609425.1 uncultured Isosphaeraceae bacterium
GCCACCATCACCACCACCGCCATCGCCACCGCCATCGCCACCGCCACCATCGCCACCGCCGCCATCGCCACCACCGTCGCCGCCACCGTCTCCGGCATCGCCGCCGCCGTTTCCGCCGGCATCGTCGCACGGTCCCCAGGCTGAGATGGCTGCCATGAGGTCGTTCGCATCGACTTCAGAGTTTCCGTCGAAGTCGCCGATGCAGGGACCGCCATCCGGGCAGGGTCCCCAGTGGGACACAAGCGTGAGAAGGTCTTCGATATCGACCACGCCATTTCCGGAAAGGTCGTGGCTGCAGGCCGAGTCGCCTGTGCCGGGTTCCTGCGATCGCATGACGGGGTCTTGCAGGTACCGCTGCACCTTTGTGATCCACCATCCGCCGTCGGTCGGCTCGCCTGCCGAGGTATCGCTTCGGGGTGTTCCCTGCGTGCTGGACCCGACACCCGCTCCGAACAGAACCGCCATCACACCGGCATCTGCCACCTCCTGCATGTGACTTGACCACGTGAGCGTGTCGCCGGACACATTCATGCCGGGATCGTTCGAGTTGTTGGCGCTGAAGTGATCGCGGCGATCGCCGAACACGTCAAAGGCGTCTCCAAAGAAGAACGTTCCAGCGGAGTCCTCATAGTGCTGATGGGTGTTGTCGAGCAGCGGAAACGAATCGCCCGCCGGGTCGACGGCGTGGCTTTCGTTGATGTGACCAACCGGAATCTGCCAGAGCACGGTGGGGCAGTTCCCCGTGTCACCTACGACCTTTGTGATGGCCAGGTAGTTGAGCCAGTGATCATTGTTCCAGAACCACGCAGATGACGCGGGATCGGAAGCAGCCGACTCTGTGGTCCCTCCGGCGTCCAGGCCGTACTTGTCGAGCGAGATGAAGTCGGCGCCCTGACGCATGATGCCGGCATCGGTGTACCACTTCGCCATGGCCGAAGCCTCAGCCTCGATGGCGGCCCGTCCCGGACCGATGCCCATCGAATCACTCAGGTGTACCAGCCCAGTGCCCGGGATTCCCACGCCGGTGTGACCGCCGGCTGGAGAGGCCCAGAGATTGAACTGCCAACCGAAGATTGCGTTTGGGAGGTCGCGATCGATGATGTAGTTGACGGCCTCCACGAAGCCGTCGATGGAGTTGGAGAACGCGGGGTCGGTGCCCTCGGTCAGAATCGCGCTCCCGTCGAACCCGCTCGCCGAGTAGGCCGTCTGCACTTGCGGTGATCCGGTTTCGCCGACGGACCATTCGGACTGGGTTGGAGCGAGTCCGGCCTGCGCGAAGTACCCGAGCAGATCGGGTTCGATCACGATCATCACCGGCCACCCATCCGCAGTTTCATCGCGGGCGATGTCGAGCATCAAGTCGAGGTCTCGCCAGTAGGCAGCCATGTACTCGGCGTCGAACAGGTGTTCGCTGTTGGTCCAGTAAGACTCGCCGCCATCGGGAATGTTGTACCAGACAAAGCATGGAATCATGCCCAGTTGGCGGCTGTTTCGGATGTACGACCGTACGCGATCACCAGGCTCGTTGGACCAGGTTC
>CAZSSV010000423.1:0-1520 GCA_964609425.1 uncultured Isosphaeraceae bacterium
AAACTATGACTCCATGATCGGGAAGCTCATCGTGCATGGCCGCGACCGAACCGATGCGATCGCTCGCATGTGATCGGCCATCGAAGAGTTTCGCATCGGGCCCATCCGGACCACGCTGCCGCTCCACCATCGTCTGCTCGCAGCAGCGCCGTTTGTGGAGTTCGACTTTGACATCCACTGGGTCGAGCGCTACCTCGAATCGCCCGAGGCCGCCGCGGCCAACTAGCAGGGCGTGGGCCGGTTGGCGCGTCAGAGCCCGACGGCGGCCTTGTCTCCCTGCTTGGACACCTTCTTGGTGTCGGTCCACCGCGCGAGGCTTGTGGACCAGTCCGTGAGGGTCATTTGGAACTGGACATCCAATTGGTGTGTGCTTCCAGCGCGGCTGGAGTGCTCGACAATCGTTCCGGTGAGTGAGAAGTCCGGAGTCGCGTCATGGCCAGCCGACTGCGTCCGAAGCGCCTGCGCACGGGCATGTGCTGCGGCATCCCGGTCCTGAGCCCGGCCGCTGACGCCAACATAGGTGGTTGCAAGCTGGACAGCGCCTGAGTTGACCAATTCGGCCTTGATGTCCCCGGTGAGCAGCGGCATGGACAGGCGGGTGGTGGTGTCGTTGATGATCGCGCCGTCTTTGAACAGGAGAATCGGCGGGCGTCCGTGCGCCGTGGCGAACTGCTGAAAGAGCCCACTGCGAAGCAGTGACTCGATCATGCTGGCTGATGCGTCCTGGACGTCCTGAATGTCGATCTGACTGGTGGTTGTGATCGACTCTGGTCCGCCCGTGTCGATGCGGTGTGCCGGCGTGCACGCTGCAAGAAGCGATAGGGTCAAGGTGGCGATGAAGATACGCATGGTGAGGGCTCCATGTGCTAGCGGTTGTCGGACCTGCGGAGTTCGAATGTAAAGTCTGTTGCAGAGGCGTTGGGCGCGAGGTCGGTCAAAGTGACCGTTCCGCCCGCCGGAACGCTCGTGGCCCGCCAAACGTCCGTCTTGGAGTTGATCAGGTTGCCGGCCTCGTTGAGCCAGCGAAAATTCCATCCGAATGTGCGAGAGGAAAACCCATCATTGGCCACGACAATCTGGGCTTCGAGCAGCCCGGACGGCTCGCTGGTGTAGAGCCGTACACCTCTGCAGTGGAGGAACACCTCCGTCAGGAGGTCGTTGATCTGCAGCCGGGTGTCGGGTACTTCGTCAGCAGACGGCGTGGCGCGGGTGCTGGTCGTGTTGACGGTCCCGCACGCCGGCAGGAGCGCGGTGATGGCCATGGCGATGATCGCACCGGTGTAGCGTTGTCTGGTCATTGGGGGGATGGGCTCCAGGCGTGTTGTGCAAGCATAGGGCTATGACGCAGCCCCGGCGACAGCCGCGGAGTTCTCTGCGTTCGGATGAAGTTGCTCGTCGGCCTCCGTTGCTTCCGGCTCCGGCGGCTTCAGGCTGAAGGATGGAACATACGCACCGTGCGGACCGGTGAGTTGGATCGGCATGATGGAAGCGCTCGCAGCAGCAGGTGAGGGCAGTGAGAC
>CAZSSV010000424.1:0-1509 GCA_964609425.1 uncultured Isosphaeraceae bacterium
GTCTCCGCATCCAGCTGTGCGGCCCCGACATCGGCCCAGGCTTCAGCTGCCCGGCGAGCGCGGCGGCGGTCGCCGCCCAGCGGGATGATCTGGCGCAGGGAGACCGTCAGATCTCCGTCGCCGATATTGCTGCGATCACCACCGAAATCCTCGATTTCGGCTCCGGCAGAGGGGTTGTCCCATAATCCTGCCTGTATGGCCTCGCTGCGCCGTGCCGTCAGTTCGGCGTACCCTGCAGACAGTCGCGGATGGGATTGAACAACGCGCTGCAACACAGTCGGGAGTTCGAGCGGAGCATCCTGCGAAACCGGCTGTGACGGTGCTGCGGTCGCGAGGAGGGCACTGCAGGCAAAGCCTGCAAGCCCCCGGGCCGGCCAGATCGGCCGGGAGGGTTTGTCTGAATACATTGAGCTTTTCCGATTTGTCTGATGAGAACGAGAGTTTCGAGCGTTCTTTTCAGGCAATCGGAGGCTGGAGTGGCGGCGCGAGAGCCCGGCCGGCACCGCGTTCATGAGACAGGCGAAAGGCCGGCCGCACTGCGCTAGCTGTGAGTTCTCATAAGGTTGTTCACCCGGGCTGAAGCCTTGAAGGTGGTGGTTGCGACACTGCCATCAGCAAGGAGAGCCCGGATGAACGCCCACAGGAATGCCAGAACCACGCCGTATTCGCGAGCCCTGATTGTGGAACGTTACGCTGCCGGTGAGCCGGCAGGGGCCATCGCGGCGGCCTTCGGGATCTCGGTGCGGACCGTCTACAAGTGGCTGGCGCGCTATCGCAGCGGTGGCGTGGCCGCGCTGGAGACCCGGCCGAGCACGCCCCGCTGTCAGGCCGGGATGATCGACCGGCGCTGGCAGGATGTCGCGGTCCGCCTGCGCCGCACCTGCCGCATGACCGCGGCCGGGATCGCCGACCGGCTGCACCTGGCCCGCTCCACCGTGGCGCGCTGGCTCAAGCGCATGGGGCTGGGGCGGCTCAAGGCGCTGGAACCCAAGCCACCGGTCATCCGCTATCAGCGCGAGCGACCCGGCGAGCTCATCCATCTGGACATCAAGTCTCTGGGCCGCTTCGACAGACCCGGCCATCGCGTCACCCGCCAGCGCAAGGGTCACCGCAATCGCGGCGCTGGCTGGGACTGCGTCCATGTCGCCATCGATGACGCCACCCGCCTGGCCTATGTCGAGGTCCTGCCCGACCAGAAGCGCGGCACCACGACCGGCTTCCTGGTGCGTGCCCTGCGCTGGTTCAAAGCCCGAGGCATCCTTGTCGAGCGTGTCATGACCGACAATGGCAGCCCCTACGTCTCGCGCCTCTTCGCCAAGGCCCTGCGCTGGCTGAACATCCGCCATATCCGCACCCGGCCATACACCCCACGCACCAACGGCAAGGCCGAACGCTTCATCCAGACGCTCATGCGCGAATGGGCCTACGCCATCCCCTACCGCTCGTCCGACAGCCGAAACCGCGACCTCGCCCGATATCTGGACTTCTACAACACAGCCCGGCCGCACT